>NZ_DEYI01000057.1:11769-93956 GCF_002364475.1 Idiomarina sp. UBA3162 | reverse complement strand
CAAATCGAACGTCAGTTTGGTAAAGGTTCTATTATGCGTTTGGGTGACAACCAAACGATGGACATCGCATCGGTATCAACTGGTTCGCTAGGCCTAGATGTCGCCTTAGGTATCGGTGGTTTGCCATTTGGACGAGTAGTTGAAATCTACGGTCCAGAATCGAGTGGTAAAACAACGCTGACTTTACAGGTCATCGCCGAAGCGCAAAAAGCAGGTAAAACGTGTGCGTTTGTCGACGCAGAGCATGCATTAGATCCGATTTACGCAGAGGCGCTTGGCGTACGTGTAGATGACTTGTTGGTTTCTCAACCGGATACAGGTGAGCAAGCGTTAGAAATTTGTGACATGTTAGTCCGCTCAGGTGCCGTTGATGTGGTGATTGTCGACTCAGTTGCAGCGTTGACACCTAAGGCAGAGATTGAGGGCGAAATGGGCGATAGCCACGTTGGCTTGCAAGCCCGTTTGATGTCGCAAGCACTGCGTAAGCTGACCTCTAATATCAAAAAGTCGAACAGCTTATGTATCTTTATTAACCAAATACGTATGAAGATTGGCGTGATGTTTGGTAACCCTGAAACCACAACCGGTGGTAATGCATTGAAGTTTTACTCTTCTGTGCGTTTAGATATCCGTCGTACAGGTGCGCTTAAAGAAGGCGACGAAGTGGTCGGTAATGAAACACGTGTTAAAGTCGTCAAAAACAAGGTAGCGCCACCGTTTAAAGAAGCCAACTTCCAGATTATGTATGGTCGTGGCATCTCTAAAGAAGGCGAGTTGGTGGACTTAGGTGTGAAGCATAAGCTTGTCGATAAAGCGGGTGCTTGGTATAGCTATAAAGGCGATAAAATTGGTCAAGGTAAAGCGAATGCGATGAAGTTCTTGCAAGAGAACCCCGCGATTGCTGAAGAGATCGAGGCTCAGTTACGTGAACTCTTACTCGTTAAGCCGGCTAAGAAAAATAAAGAGGAAGCGCCTGCTGCCGACGCAAAAGATAAAGGCAAGGCAAAAGCTAAAGCCGATACCGATGATGATCTGTCATTGAGCTAATTGTTGCAGGTTAAGAAAAAAAGCGCCTAAAGGGCGCTTTTTTTGTATCGGTGTATCCACTTCCGTAGTCGCTATATACGCGGCGGTTGAACGGAAAACAAGTCCTGATGCAGTTTAGCCGCGTAAGCGTCGGTCATTCCAGAAAGATAGTCAGAAATGACACGTGCCGCATTTAGACCTTGTCGCTTAGCTGTTTGGTAACGCGAAGCGGTATTTTCAGGCAATAAGCGCTCAGGCTCTACGGACAGTGCATCGAACAGCTCCATTACAATTTGCTGGCCTTTAAACTCCTGAACTTGCATCTCAGGTTTTCTTATTACGAACGTAAAAATGAAGTGCTTTAAAGCATTCAACAGCTGCTGTTCGGTTTCCGCGAGCTGCGCTTTATAGGCTAGCAAGTCAGATTCAAACTGTTCATCCTGAGACACTAATCGAGTCGAGGTAAGTATGCGATTGACCAAACTACCGATGGCCGCTTTGCGTTCATAATGATGACTTGAGAACAAATGGTCAGTCAGTTCCACTGCATCAAAGTCGGCCAACGAAGACGCGAGCTCTTGTAGTTTGGGGAACATTTGCTCTAACCATAACTCACGGTTTATCAAACCAACGACAATCGCGTCCTCAAGATCATGCACACCATATGCGATATCGTCCGCAATCTCCATAATGGACGCATCCACGCTTTTAAATGCACTGCGACCATGACGATCGGTGGTTGGCATTTCGCTAAATTGGCCAAAGCGAGCGCGATCGCTTTCAGAAAGCGGGTCAAGCAACCAATCTAATGCGGCTGTATCATCATCGTAGAGCGCTTTTGCGGGTAGCCATTGACGGGTCGGTAGATGACGGAAATGAGTGACATCATCGGGTAAAATCTCGCGTCGCGCCGACGACATCAACACTGGATACTTGAGCAAACCAAGCAGCGTACGACGACTTAAATTCATACCCGCGTTGGGAGTATATGCTTCAATTTGAGTGACAATCCTAAATGTCTGTCCGTTACCCTCAAACCCGCCATGATGACGCATCATATAGTTAAGTGCGATTTCGCCACCGTGTCCAAACGGTGGGTGACCGATATCGTGAGCAAGACAAAGGGATTCGATTAATGACTTGGATAAACCCAATGTTTTACTGATTTGCGGCTGCTGCTGGCTTAAATGAGCCACTAAACTCGAGCCGATCTGACTCGCCTCTAATGAGTGTGTCAATCGCGTGCGCGGGAAGTCGTGCATGCCGATATACATCACTTGGGTTTTTGCTTGTAGTCGACGAAATGCAGCTGAGTGAAGAATACGCGCCTTATCGCGTTGAAAGGCCGAGCGTGTATCGCCGTGGCGGTGTGGAGTCGGAGCGTAGCGTGATAGCCATTCCGATGAGCGCATGTTGATGTCCTTAATAGTTACTGCCTCCCGATTTCTCGAGCCCAAGCTTGAGCCTGTTGATAATAGAGTACGAGCGTCTTTGACTCTACTCTCAACCGTTCCGCAATCAATTCAAGTTTAGCCCAGTCTGTTGTTTCTAGAGCTTCACAAGCTTTTAAGAAAAAGCTGAGCGGTCCTTTGCCTTCGATAAGCGGACGTTTAATTTCAGCCGCAATTGCGACGCCTGAGAGGATGGCGTTCAAATCGTTATCCATCATGGCATCTAACTTTGATAACAAACCAGTAAGGAACGCACTTGCAGCGTCTGCACCGTAGTTTTTATTGTGTAGCGCCAACTGCTCCATAAATCGAGCGCGAACGAACGACAGCTTGATGAGCTCATCAGGTTTCCCCTCGGCGAGGGTTGCTGTGGCTATTAAAGCGGTAAACTTACGTAGTTCAGCCTGACCGAGCCTAACAATGGCTTGCTGAATTGAGTGTATTTCTGATTGGCGTTTAAAAAATGCTGAGTTAACAAACCTGAGCAGCTTATAGGTCAAGCCAACATCTTGCTCTATTAAATCAGCGATAGCATCAACCTGATAGTTGGCATCACTGGTGAGCTCTAGCAAGCGCACACACACGGTTTGGGAAGAGCTTAGTGCGCGTCGTTGCATCATTTCTGGACGCGCGAAAAAATAACCTTGAAATAAGCTGAAGCCCAACTCGCGCGCCTGCGAAAACTCGTCTGGTGTTTCTATTTTTTCGGCAAGGTATTGACCGTTAAACGCGCTTAGTTGTTTAAGTATTTGACGAATCTGAATCATCGATAATGCGCGAAAGTCCACTTTGATGATATCAATGTAGGGTAAAAATCGTTGCCACTGCGCTGAATACTCAAAGTCATCCAGTGCAATTTGATAGCCTTCAGATTTCAGTTCCTTAACCGCTTCGAATACACAGTCTGACGGCGAAACAGTTTCGAGTAATTCAACAACGGTGCCTTTACAGGGCAGTAAACGAGGCAAGCGATCGATAATCGCCTGTTCGGAAAAATTTACAAACGCGTGATGATTATCCGTGAGCTCGCGGATCCCAGTATTGAATTCACCACCATCAACAAGACGTAAAGTTGCTTCATCAGAGGTGACGTTAGGAAACGCGTTATTAGGTCCATCTCTAAATAGCAGTTCGTAACCGTACAATTGTTTGTCTTGAGTTAAGATGGGTTGCCGTGCAACGTAAAAAAACACTGAGTAGACTCCGAGCTTATAAATACTCTATCCTAGATGATAGTTTGTACAGTTTACTCACATTGTTAATCATTGGGAAGTCGCTAAATGTCAGAAGTGAAAGTAGCGCTCGCACTTGGATCGGGCGCAGCTCGTGGTTGGTCTCACATCGGTGTGATAAAAGCGTTAGAAGAAATGGGTGTGCATATCAATATGGTGGCCGGCACCTCTATCGGTTCGCTTGTCGGCGCCGGCTACGCATCCGGTCGGTTGGAGGAAATCGAAGACTGGGTGCTCAACATGGGGCGCTGGGAAGTTTGGAATCTTCTTGATTTTGGTTTTAACCAAGGTGGGCTAATTGGTGGTGAAAAGGTATTTAATGTGGCGCGAGAGCAATTTGGCGCCAAAAAGATAGAAGATTTGCCAATCACCTATGGTGCGGTTGCCACTGATTTATATAGTGGTCGAGAAATTTGGTTGCGCAAAGGTGACTTATATGATGCATCGCGCGCATCATGTGCCATGCCCGGTGTTTTGGCTCCGACGGCTTTTGATGGTCGTTGGCTGATCGACGGCGGCCTTGTCAACCCTGTTCCTGTATCGCTTTGTCGAGCGCTAGGTGCCGACTTTGTAATTGCGGTACACCTCAACTCGCAGTTAAATGCGCGCGCTGTCGAACAACGCGGTCGCAAAATTCCACCACAGACAGAAGCTGAGCAGGTTCAAAAGGAACAAATGGAGCAAAAACGCTCAGATGGCGAGCATGGTTTTTTTGAAAACTTCTTGTCGAGTAGTACGCATTACATTGACAACTTGAAAGACCGTTTTAAAGCTAACCCAAATAAGCCACCGGGAATGTTTAGTGTAATGTCAGGCGCTATCGACATTATGCAGGAGCGTATCACCAAAGCCCGTATGGCAGGGGACCCACCTGACATACTGATCCAGCCTAAATTAGGTCACATCGGTATTATGGAGTTTGATCGAGGTAACGAAGGTATTGAAATCGGTTATGAAACCACCAAGCGTATGGAAAGTTTGATTATGGAAGAAATTCAGCTGTTCGCAGAACGCAGAGGTTGAACCGTTTGTTTTAATCAACACGATAAAAAAAGCCACCGTTAAGGTGGCTTTTTAGTATCTGACTGCAATATATCAATACAGTGTTTTACTTCGCAGTGTGGTAATGGTCGTCCATGATTTTTTCCATCTCATCGAACTTATCACGGAGGTTTTGATCCGGCTCTGCGGTTACCAAACTACCGACAATAATAGCGATGGTTGAGATGATGAACCCTGGTACGATCTCATACACGTATGCGCTGAGGTGTTCACCGTCAACGGTTGGACCATAAATCCAAACAAGTACTGTGATTGCACCGAGAAGCATACCTGCTAGGGCACCATGACGGTTCATGCGGCGCCAGAACAAGCTCAGGATAACGACAGGACCAAATGCGGCACCAAAGCCTGCCCATGCGTTAGACACTAACGAAAGAATGGTGTTCTCTGGGTTCCAAGCCAGCCAAATGGCAACCAATGAAACCACGAGTACCGAGATACGGCCTACAGCCACCAACTCTTTCTCCGACGCATCTTTACGCAAGAAGGCTTTATAGAAATCTTCCGTGAGTGAACTTGAGCTCACTAACAGCTGCGACGAGATGGTACTCATGATAGCCGCAAGAATCGCTGCTAACAGGAAGCCACCAATGAGTGGGTGGAATAAGAACTGTGAGAAAATGATAAAAATCGTTTCCGCATCATTCAGTGTCATTTGTGTCTCGGCTACATAGGCAATACCAACAAAGCCTGTCGCCATGGCACCGATGATTGAAACGAACATCCAGCTAATACCAATGCGGCGTGCGTTCTTGATATCACTCACTGAACGGATCGCCATAAAACGCACGATGATATGGGGTTGGCCGAAGTACCCCAGACCCCAGGCGAGCAGGGATATTATGCCGAGTGCCGCGAGACTCTCGCCAGTCGAACCATCCATAAAGAAGTCGAGGAACTGCGGATTAATATCTTTGACTTGACCGACCACATCACTGTAACCACCGAGCTCAGCGAAGGCGACGATGGGCACAAGCACCAGTGCGACAAACATGATACAACCTTGCACAAAGTCGGTCATACTTACAGCGAGAAAGCCACCGAACAAGGTATACGCACAGACAACGCCGGCGGTTACCCATAAGCCCGTGGTGTAATCCATGCCGAAGGAGCTATCAAATAGCTTACCCCCTGCAACTAGACTCGCTGACGTGTAAAGAGTGAAGAAGATAATGATAACGACTGACGAGAATATACGTAGCGCACGTCCTTTATCATTAAAGCGGTTGGCAAAATAATCCGGAATGGTAATCGCATCATCTGCAACTTCAGTGTAAGTACGCAGTCGTGGCGCGACAATCACGTAGTTGAGATAAGCGCCAATGACCAAACCCACAGCAATCCATAGTTGCGATACGCCGGCAACATAAATCGCTCCGGGTAGACCCATCAACATCCAACCACTCATGTCAGACGCACCAGCAGACAGCGCTGTCACAGCCGGTCCCAATCCACGGCCACCCAGCATATAGCCTGATACAGAGTCCGTTGATTTTTTATAAGCATATAAGCCAATGCCTAGCATGACCATAAAGTACAGCGCTAGCGATATCAGAGTACCTGTTTCCACATTAAACTCCTGTCTTGTTATTCGGTAACCTTAGCGCTCGAGTTACCGGTTATTTGAGAATGATTCGTTAAGTGTTCGTGCAACAACGCTTCAATGTAAGGTTGTTGCTTCTCTGTTAATAAACGTTCTGTTTCATTAAACGCGATCATTTTACCACGATATAAAATTAAGATCTTGTCAGCAATATGTTTCACGATTTGTGGCGAATGTGTCACGATAATGTATGAAATACCCATATCTTTTTGAAGATCGAGCATTAAGTTAATAATTTGTGCTCTAACAGATGGGTCCAGTGCGACCAACGCTTCGTCAGCTACGACGATTTGCGGGTCAAGAATAATGGCGCGCGCTATTGCCACCCGCTGCTTTTGTCCGGTCGACAACATGTGCGGATAAAATGCCGCATGCTCCGCCAACAACCCCACCTTACGTAATGTACTATTAATCAACTGTTTTCGTTCACTACTGGGCATGTCGCGATTGAATAAGAGAGGCTCTTCCAGTTGTTGTCCAACCGTTAGCTGTTGGTTGAGAGACTTGTCGCTGTCTTGGAAAACCATGCGAATGTTTTGGCACCGACGCTTAGATTGAGCGTAGTTAAGTTTTTGACCATTTAAATAAAGTTCGCCGCCAGTCGGCGCTTCAACGCCTGCGATAATCTTAGAAAGCGTTGATTTACCAGAGCCTGTTTCACCCATAATAGCGAGGGTTTGGCCTGCCTCAAGCGTAAAAGACGTCGGTTCTAACGCCACTGACTTTTTACTCCAGGGCCAAGCTCTGCGAGGCCTAAAGGTCTTAAATAAGTCGACAGCTTCGAGTAAGTGGCTCATGATTCTGGCTCATTTAGCGGAAAATGACAGTAATAACTTTGCTCTTCACGATGGCGTACCAGTGGAGCCTTAACGCATTGCTTTTGCGCGTAAGGACATCTGGGGCCAAGTCGGCAACCGATGGGCATATGACGCAACGTGGGAACCGCTCCCGGTAAACTCGGTAATTTAGATTTTGGTTCCAGTTCAGCGTGCGCTTGTAGGCTCATTTTTATCATGGCATCGGTGTACGGATGAGCAGGGCGGTTTAAAATAGTTTCAGTATCACCGTGCTCCATCATTTGTCCGCAGTAGAGCAAAGAAACCCGCTGTGTGGCGGGTAAGATCGATGCCACGTCTTGAGTAATTAAAAGTACCGACATGTTCTGACTGACTGCTAATTTACCTAGTAGACGTTGGATCTGGTCTTTAGTGGATGGCTCCATCGCGGTTGTAGGTTCATCGGCAATCAATAATTTAGGACGGTGAGCTATCGCAATAGCGATACTGACCTTTTGTGCAACGCCTTCTGATAACTCATAGGGATAGCTTTGCATAATCGCATCATGGTCACGAATGCCGACGCGGTGTAGCAACTGCGCTACGCGTGTTTTTCGATCAATGCGGCGGTGCATAAAAGTACCGGTCACATCGCCGGCTGGGATAGCTTCGGTAATTTGTTCTGCTACCGTAGAATTGGGATCGAGATAGGCGAGGGGATCTTGGAAAATCATTGCCATGTCACGCCCAGTAATTGCACGGCGCTGCTTCGGCGTCATCGCTAGCAGATCTTTTCCATTCCACCATAACCGGTCAGCGGTGACGTCCCAAAGTGGGTTCAGCACACCAATCACGGCTTTCGCGAGCAAACTTTTACCCGAGCCGGATTCGCCGACCAATGAGTGCACTTCACCCTCTTTGAGCTGCAAGCTGACCTTATCGAGAACGCGCACTCGGCCATGAGGACCGTCCATCTCGATAGTCAGATTGCGAATATCTAATAGGTCCATATCAGGTGTCCATGCGTTGTTTGATGGCACGACGTAAGCTGTCACCAACGACATTAATGGCCATAATAGTGATAAACAGTGATATGCCAGGAAGCACCATACTCCAAGGCGACAAATAGACCTCGTCTAAGCTGCGCGCCAACATACTACCCCATTCAGGTGTTGGGCTTTGCACACCCAAGCCTAAGAAGCTGAGGGCAGCAATATCCATAATCGCAACAGATAATGCGACAGTCAGCTGCATTACCAAGCTCGGCGTAATATTGGGTAGAATAACGCGATACATCAAGTACGTATTACTACAACCGTTTAAGCGCGATGCGGTGACATAATCTTTTTGCCACTCTTGGTAAACCGCGTTGCGTGTTACATAGATAAATTGGGGAATCAACGACAGTGTAATTGCAATAATTGCATTACCTAAGCCGGCGCCGAGTATGGCGATCAACACGAGCGCTAGCAAAAACGAGGGAATTGTTAGTAACCGGTCCAGTGTGCGTCCTAAGATGCGCAATTTAGACTGGGTATCAGCGCCCACCATGGCGCCGATAAAGATACCGACGGTCGAAGCTAAGATAACAATGACGATAGGAAGACCAAAGCTGAAGCGACCTCCAATCAGTAGTCGCGATAGCATGTCTCTGCCAAGGTCATCAGTACCAAACAAAAACTGCATATTACCGTCGTGCGTCCAGCTAGGCGGTAAGGAAATGGCATCAACAAACTGAACGTTTGCCGAATAAGGGGTGATTACTGGCGCTAAAATAACCAGTATAAGTAAGCTACCGAGCAGCCATAGTGAGATCATCGGCGCTAACCGACGTTTAAAGGCAAACCACACCAACTGTAGAGGCGATGGATTGCGCTCTTGATAATAAAGTTCAATATCCGCCATATCGCTCTTCTCGAGTCATAGGGAAACGCCAGCCACGGTAAACTTCAACAAGCAAGTTAAGCACCAATATCAGTGCCATTAGTGTAAATAACACCATCTGAATAATGGGATAATCGCGCTCAATAATTGCTTTTAGCAACCATGCGCCTGCTCCAGGCCAGTTAAAAATATGCTCAACAATCACTAGGTTCGCCATCATTAAACCAAAAATAAATGTCATTTGCGGCAATACGTCCTGTAAAACGTTAGGCAAAGCGTGCCTAAACAACAAACGTTGTTGGCTTAAACCCCGTGCCCGAGCTGCCTTTACGTAAGGTTTCTGAAGCACTTCTATAGTTTGGTTGCGGGTGATTCTTAGTAATAACATCGAGGGCAGGCTCGATAATGTCAGCACGGGAAGCACCAGATGCAATATCGCATCCTGTAATGCGGCAAGTTTATATTGGCTGTCGCTCAACAGAATATCAATGATGACCGAGCCTGTAATAGAATCGATAGCATACAATGGATTGATCTGCCCAGTGATGGGTAACCACTCAATTTGTACCGCAAACAATAAAATAAGCAACTGAGCTAGCCAAAACACGGGTATTGAGTAACCCGTCATGGCGCTAGTCAAAATGAATTTATCGATATTGTGGCGGAAGTAGTTGGCGGCAAGCATGCCCAGTGGCATACCAATGACTACAGCGACTAAAAAGCTTAATAGCAAAAGTTCAGCGCTCACAACTAAATATGTGGCCGCATCCTGCCAAACATCGGTACCCGTGGAGAGCGATACCCCCCAATCAAGTCGAACAATGTGTTCGAGGTAATTCAAGTATTGCTGGATGATAGTACTGTCGAAACTGCGACTTGTTAATGTCACCTCGTATGCGGCTTGTCCCTCTCGTATGCCACTCATATTAGTGAGTGGGTCGCCGGGGAAAAGCCAATTGAGCGCAAAGGTCACAACACTCAATACTAAAAGTGCGAGGAAGAAATAGAACAAGCGAGTCATTAGATAACGTGTCATTGGGCCGGTTGCTCCTTACCTGCTAAGCGGAAACTAATTCCACCGTAAGGGGGCAACTCAACACCCTTTACATACTCGCGTTGTGCCTGATAACGCATCGAGTGCGCTATGGGTAGCAAAGGCTGTTGTTGCATCAACAATTGTTGTGCGGCGTGGTAAAGTTGCTTTCGCTCTGCGTTATCTGTGGTTGAGATAGCCTGATACAGAATTTGATCAAACCCTGTGTGGCACCAGTTAGCGCGGTTACTGCCACTCGCGACCGCAGCACAGCTTAGTAGCGGCCGGAAAAAGTTATCTGGATCGGCGTTATCGGCATACCAACCGATCAAAACAGAGTCATGTTCAGAACGGCTTAGACGCCGCCTAAAGGTGTTCCATTCATAACTTATAATGCGTACATCGACGCCGACTTCGGCTAAATCAGACTGCATCAACTCAGCCATTCGGCGAGCGTTAGGGTTATAGACCCGCTGCACTGGAATCGCCCAGATGTCCATCTTGAACCCTGGCTGTATGCCTGCTTCACGGAGCATTTTGCGCGCTTTGTCGGGGTTATATTGATATTCAAGTTCAGCATCTGTAGATGCCCATGAAGTGGGCGGAAGAATGGATTCGGCGAGCTCCGCGTTACCATAATAGATGGTATCAATGATCGCCTTGCGGTTAATGGCGTAACTGAGCGCTTGGCGTACTTGTGGGTCGTCAAAAGGTGGCCGCTGCGTGTTAAACGCCCAAAACGAAACGTTCGGACTCACTTCAGAGCGCACTTCGATCTCTTCTCGGTTGAGTGATTTTAACTCACTTACCAAAGGATACGGAATCACATCACATTCGCCGGTCACCAATTTAAGCATTCGCTTATTTGCGTTAGGTGTGATGGAAAAAACTAACCGTTCAATTTCTGGTCCTTGGCGCCAATAGTTTTCGTGGCGATGATAACGGATATGATAATCTTTTTTAAACGCCACAAATTTAAATGGGCCTGTACCAATCGGCTGTTTATCAATCAGTGCTTGATGACCTTTTAAGGTTAATTGATCGGCATATTCTTTCGATAAAATTATTGCAAAGTCGGTGGCTAAATTCGCTAAGAATGAACTATCGGGATGGGTAAGTACGATATCCACAGTGTAGGGGTCGACTTTCTCAACATCACTGATGAGTTGATCGAGCCCAGTCGCTGCGAAGAAAGGATAAAAGCCCCCGCCGACTGAATGATATGGGGCCTCGCTATCAAGCCAGCGACGAAAGCTAAACACCACATCGTCTGCATTAAAGGTGCGTGTGGGCGTGAAATAATCGGTACTATGAAAAGTAACCCCTTGGCGCAACTTAAAACGGTAGCGCTGGCCATTGTCGAGTGCTTGCCAGTCTGTTGCCAAAGCGCTGACAAACGCTTGCTGTTCTGCATCGTAATCGATTAATCGGTCGTATAATTGTGAGGCCGTGGCGTCGACAGTGGTGCCAGAAGTAACGCGTTGCGGATTGAAGCTCTCGGGGTTTCCTTCAGAACAATAGATAAGCCCGTTTTGCAACGGTTCCGGCACATCTGTCTGCTCACTGCAACTGAATAGAAAAAAGCTAGTGAAAGCAGTGACTAAAATCGACTGTTTAGACATTGTATTATTGCGTTCCTTCGAGCAATTGGTATTTCTTCAGATAGCCACGCAATTGATGATAAGTTAAACCTAAATGCTTAGCCGTGCGCTTCTGGTTATATTGACATAACTTCAGGGCCTCGGTCAGCAATTGAATCTCAAATTGTTGCGATTGTTCTTTCAAGTCGATGGGGTTTTCTAAGTTTATCCGATGCGGCGCCGTGTCGTTTACATCTTGTTCGGTTGGCGTGTCATCATCGTTTGAGGCTTGGGTTGGCTCTGGTTGTGACACAGACGGACTGCTCGTTTCACGAATGGGTAGATGACTTTGTGGACGAAATGGGCTGTCAAAGGCATCGAATATAATTTCAGTCACCGGAATATGACCATTGCCCGTTCGATAGACACTGCGCTCGATAACATTTTTAAGCTCACGCACGTTACCCGGCCAGTCATAATCCAATAGCGCACGTTTAGCGCGTTCACTAAAGCCGCTGAATAGTTCATATTCTAATTCGCGCGCCATATTAATGGCAAAATGCTCGGCTAACACCATGATGTCTTCGCGACGATGACGTAGGGGCGGTAAGGTGATCACATCGAAGGCTAAACGGTCGAGCAAGTCATGTCGGAACTTTCCAGCTGCCGCCAAGCTTGGTAAATCTTCGTTGGTCGCGGCAATAAGGCGGGTGTCTACTTTGATGGGGCGGGTGCCACCCACACGCTCAAACTCACCGTATTCGATCACGCGCAGTAGCTTTTCTTGCACCAGCATCGAGGTGTTGGCCAACTCATCCAAAAATAAGCTGCCGCCATCGGCACGTTCAAAACGTCCCTCGTGACGTTTTGATGCACCGGTAAAGGCACCCGATTCGTGACCGAAGAGCTCGCTCTCTAGTAAATTATCGTTTAACGAGGCACAATTCAGCGTGACGTATTTTTGGTCCCAACGCTGAGACAGGTAGTGACATCGTGCTGCAATCAGCTCTTTACCTGTTCCGCGTTCACCAATAATGAGGATAGGCTTGCTCAACGGAGCAACCTGAGACACGTGCTCGAGGACTTCGATAAAACTATTTGACTGACCAATTAGATTATCGGAAGGGCGGCTTCGACTCATTTGATTATTTTTCCATTTTTATAGTTATTTTTGCTAATTATTAGTCAAATTTACATAAAAAGGCAAGTGCTAAAAATCGTAATAAATAAAAAAATCAAGTAAAAACAATAAATTAGAAATTAAATACAAGTTGGCGTGGATATTGAATAGATCTTGGCACGGTCGTAAGACCCAATTTGTATTTAACACTAAGGGGTATTAGTTATGGGTATCTTTTCACGCTTTAGCGATATTGTTAACTCAAATATCAACTCACTGCTTGATAAGGCAGAAGATCCACAAAAAATGGTTCGCCTCATCATTCAAGAAATGGAAGACACATTAGTTGAAGTGCGCTCAACATCAGCGCGCTTGATTGCTGAAAAGAAAGACGTACAACGTCAACAGCAACGCGTTGAGCACGAAGTGTTGGATTGGGAAAACAAAGCTGAGTTGGCACTCTCTAAAGAGCGCGAGGATCTTGCAAAACAGGCGTTAATTGAGAAGCAAAAAGCGCAGCAAGCGGTTGACTCATTACAGCAAGAGTTAGAGCGAGTTGATGAGAGCTTATCGAAACTGAACGATGAAATTTCACAGTTGCAGGAAAAGCTCGCCGATGCAAAAGCACGTCAAAAGACGATTCTGATGCGCGAGAAAACCGCTTCAAGCCGTTTGCAAGTGCGCAAACAAGTTGATAGTGGCAAAGTAGACGAAGCGATGATGAAGTTCGATCGCTATGAAGCCAAAATTGACGATATTGAAGCGCAAGTTGATGCTTACGATATGGGCAAACGAACTTTGCGTGATGAATTTGCAGAGCTCGAAAATGAGAGTAAAGTGACTGATGAACTCGAGGCTTTAAAAGCGCGCATGAACGCAAAAAAGAACGAGAACAGTCAATAACTTAGCCTTTAGGACGAAGCAATATGGACTTTCTAGAGTTTTTGATGGCGCCGATTATCATATTTTTGGTGATTGTCGCCCCCATTTGGTTGATTCTTCATTACAAGAGCAAGCGTAATGCGAGCCAAGGTATCAGTGAAGAAGAACGCAGCCAACTGAATCAAATGAGTGAGCGAGTTGAGAAAATGCGTGAACGCGTGCAAACGCTTGAACGCATCTTAGATGCTGACTCACCTAGCTGGAGGGAACACAAATGAGTGCTACTGAACGCAAACGTCAGCTCCAACGCAATGCAGAAACAGGTAAAATCGCCGGCGTTTGCGCCGGCCTTGCCGACTACTTAAATATCGAAACCTGGGTGGTGCGGTTGATTTTTTTCACCGGCCTTATTTTCTCTCAAGGTTTCTTTCTCATACTGTATATCGCGGGTTGGTTAATTTTAGATAAAAAGCCGCGCTCGGAAGGGCATCATGATATGCACATCAAGACGCGTGTGTATGGTGGTGGTAAACCCGCAAGCCAAGCTGTCGTAGAAATGGAACAAGAATTGAAATCGTTGGATGAACAAGTGCAACGGATGGAAAAATACGTCACTTCAACACAATACAATTTGAACCGTGAATTAAAACAGCTGTGATTTCACTGAAAAAGACTCAACAACAAACCCGCGATCTCATCAATCGTGGGTTTGATCGTCATATTAGACTGGCGGTTACAGGCCTCAGCGGGGCGGGCAAAACGGCACTCATTACCGGTATGCTTGAGCAAGTGCTGAACGGTTACGATGCGAAGCAGTTAGCGTTCTGGCAAGTTAAACATTCTGGCCGTTTGCTAGGCAGTCGTCTGATAGAGAATCGTGATTGGTCGACGCCACGGTTCGCGTATGAAGAGGCGGTGAAAGTGCTTACTTCAGCACATCCAAGTTGGCCCTCGTCTACGCGTGACGTGAGTGAAATTCGCTTTGAAATCAAATATCAGCCACGTTCTGGTCTTGCTAAACATCTAATGGATGAGCGTCGACTCGTGGTTGAGTTGGTCGACTATCCCGGTGAATGGTTATTAGACTTACCACTACTGCAAAGCCATTACGGTGCGTGGTCCGCTCAGCAGAACCAATTGAATCAACAAGGTGAGCGCGCCAACCATTTTGCGTCATGGTATCAGCAGGCTCAATCGCAACTTGAAAATGGACCTGTATCTGATACGACCCTGCGAGAGCTGGCACAGGGTTACCAGCAGGCTTTAAAATCAGCTCAAGCAGCGGGCTTTTACAACCTGCAACCAGGTCGTCATTTGCTTCCGGGACAACTCGAAGGAGCGCCTGTATTGGCATTTTTCCCTTGGCCATTCAGTGATCAAAACGCTACGCAATTTGAACATTTAAAGCGCGTATTTGAGCGTTATAAGGAACAGGTCATCAAACCGTTTTATAAGAATCACTTTCAGGGATTTAACCGACAAGTCATTTTGGTAGACGTGCTCACCGCGCTCGAACAGGGAAAGGCGCGCTTTGATGAGCTGATAGAAACGCTCACGGGTCTGTTAAATAGTTTTGAATATGGCGAGAACGCGCTGTTGAGGCGGATAATTTCACCCGCTATCGATAAAGTAGCGTTGGTGGCGTCCAAAGTCGACCATGTGGGACCGGATGGGCAACAGGCACTGAATCAATTGTTAGCTGAGATGTTACGTCGTTCACGCCAGCACTTTCAGTTTGAACGGATCGAACATGAACTATTCGCCGTGGCCGGTATTGCAACCAGTAAAGCAGGGCGTTTAAGCGATGGTACCGTGGTGTTAGACGGTTACTTAAAAGGCAATCAAAAAGTGCGTATTGGCGCACCTGCGGTTCCTACGCAGTTACCCAATGCCGATCAGTGGCAGCAGGGCTTTGAATTTCCACAATTCGTTCCGCACTTTAGCGCCGCTGATTCGCCTTTACCGCACATTCGGCTCGATCAGCTACTCGAGTTTCTGTTAGGAGATAAGTTGAAGTGAAGCAGGATAGCCAATTAAAGTTTTATGCTATTGACGAGCCCGTTGATACGGTTGAGGACGAGACCGCAGATATGAATGCGGATGCGGCTAAAACGATTGCGGTATCAACACAGCGAAAAGGCAGCACTAAACTGCGAAAACTGGCAAGGGTGACACTAATAGCCGTATTGATCGGAGTGCTGACGGAGACCGTGCTCGGCATCTATTCCGCCTTTCAAGCGTCATTCTGGCTTGGCTCGCTGTGGCTCGTGATAAGTGTGATGCTGTGTTTGACGCTATTTGGCTTTTTTATTCGTGAGTGGTGGCTGTTAAGAAAGTTGAAGCAGCGTTGGCAGATGCAAACGCACTTTGACGAGCAATCACATATTCGGGCATTGCAACGGCCCGATTTAGAACAACAGTGGCAGCAACAGCGTCAGTCGCATTGGACTGATACTGAAGTGACGACACGGTTTGAACACGACATTTTAGCTAAAGTGGATCAAACTGCCGTGCGTCGGATCCGTAAGTGGTCCTTAGAAGCAGCTGCGTTGGTCGCTATCAGTCCAAGTAGTCTGGCTGATATGCTTCTGTTGCTTTGGCGCAACCAACGTATGATTAGCGAATTGTCACAACTTTACGGTGTGAAGCTCGGTTATTGGAGTCGCATAAAATTATGGCGTCAAATATTGACCAATCTTGCCTACGCCGGCGTCAGCGAGCTCATTGTTGATATGGGCAGTCAGTGGTTGAGTACCGAGTTGGTTGCACGGCTCTCAGCACGAGCGGCGCAGGGCGTAGGCGCGGGATTACTAACGGCACGTTTAGGTTTGCAAACAATACGTTTGGTCAGACCTTTACCCTACGTATACACGCAAAAACCGAGCTTACTATCCATGCAAAAGCTGTTGGTTAAGGATTTAGCAAAACAGTTTCCAACAATGTTTAAAGGCAAATCCGATCACGCGCCAAGCCAAAACAGTCAATCATTATAGCTGGTTAGACCAGTTAAGTGGAAAAATAGCGTTACAGCCGCTTGCATAAATGTCGGCTGCTGAAGCATTGCCTTTTGATAGCGTCTGACTGCACTCTTATTCCATAACAAAAATATGACAAATGAAGACTTTTTGGTCGTGACTTTGGGACGGAATAATGAGCGAAGGTAAGCAGTCAACGGAACATCATCAATTAGCCACGCAAGTCATCCATGGCGGCAAAGCGCCGCAGGATCCTGAGGGTGCGTTAGTTGCTCCGCTGTATCAAACATCGACATTTAAATTTAGTCACGCTGATCAGGGGAGCGCTCGATTTGCCGGTGAAGAACCAGGCTACATCTACAGCCGTCTTGGTAATCCTACGATCACCCAATTAGAAACTCGCGTCGCCGGACTCGAAGGTTTTTCAGCCGCCGCCGCAAGCGCGACCGGCATGGGAGCGATTGCAGCTACAACCATGGCACTCGTGCGTTCAGGTGATCACGTGTTGGTCTCGGACGCGATTTATGGCTGTAGCTTCGCATTGTTCAGTGAGTTATTTGAGCGGTTTGGTATCGAGGCTGAATTTATTGATATGGCCGACCCAGACCAAATTACCGCGCATTTGCGCGATAATACGCGGTTTGTGTTTATCGAGACGCCCGCTAACCCACATTTAAAGCTACTTGATATTGCCGCAATCAAAACTGCCATGGGTAGCAGTGCAGCTAAGCTAATCGTCGACAATACCTTTATGACGCCTTTGCTGCAGCAGCCTAAGTCACTAGGTGCAGATATTGTGATTCACAGTGCTACGAAATTTCTAAACGGCCACGGTGATGTCGTGGCGGGTATCGTATGTGGTGACGAAGAAACCATCGCCGATATTAAAATGACAACGCTGAAAGATATGGGCGCGACGATGAGTCCCCATGATGCTTGGCTCATTTTGCGAGGTCTCAAAACACTCGACGTTCGCATGCAAAGACATTGCGATAACGCCGAGAAAGTTGTCAGTTTCTTGCAGCAGCATGAACGGGTAAAGAAAATCTACTATCCGGGATTAGCGAACCACCCCAAACACGATTTGGTGGGGTCGCAAATGCAACGCGCAGGCGCTGTGATTGCATTTGAGCTGCACAGTGATGAGTCGGGAGCGCGCGCATTTTTGGATGCGCTAGACATGATTGCACTCGCGGTGAGTTTGGGGGACGCCGAGACCTTGATTCAACATCCAGCCTCTATGACGCATTCACCGTATACACCTGAGGCGCGTCAAGCCGCGGGCATTAGCGATACGCTACTGCGTATTGCCGTGGGTTTAGAGGATGCTAACGATATCATCGCTGACCTGAAGCAAGCGCTTGATAGTGTTGCCAGCCGCTGGCGTGATTCGGCCTAGCCATACAGACTTTAATTATTAATCTACACTTAAATTAGAACAGCAAGAAGAGGCATAATCATGGGTAAAGAGAGTAATTACGTATCCAAACAGCCCGATGCCGAGGGAATCATCCATTGGACTGATGAGGAGAATCAGGTTTGGCACGACTTAGTCGATCGTCAACTTAAGTGCATTCCAGGCAAAGCGTGTGATGAGTACATGAAAGGACTCGAGCTACTCGACTTGCCAAAAGATCGTATACCGCAATTGCACGAGCTTAATGAAGTGCTGGAGCGCGAAACTGGTTGGCAGGTTGCTGCAGTGCCGGCACTGATTCCATTTGACGAATTCTTTCGGTTATTGGCTAACAAGCAGTTCCCAGTCGCCACATTTATTCGCACACGAGAAGAGTTCGACTATTTGCAAGAGCCCGACATTTTTCACGAAATCTTCGGACATTGCCCGCTGTTGACCAACCCTGCATTTGCCCACTTTACACATCAATATGGCAAGCTGGGTTATGCGGCGACACCCAAAGAACGCGTTTACTTGGCTCGCCTATACTGGTTTACTGTTGAATTCGGCTTGTTACAAACGGATGAAGGCATCCGCATTTATGGTGGTGGTATTTTATCCTCACCGGCGGAAACTGAATATGCGGTGAACAGTGAGAAACCTGAACGCCACCCATTGAAAGCGTTGGATGCACTGCGAACCCCATATCGGATCGATATTATTCAGCCCGTGTACTACACCATCAACAGCGTTGATGAACTATTTGAGATTTCAGATATGGATATCATGGCGTTGGTACGCGAGGCGATGGAACTGGGACTCTTTGAACCAAAATTTCCGCCTAAAGACGCGGCATAATAATTAATAGGAGTATTTATATGGCTGCATTAAATCAAGAACATTGTGAAGCATGTAACGCAGACGCACCTAAGGTCAGTGATGATGAGTTGGCATCGTTAATGCGCGAAATCCCTGAGTGGACGCCGGTCAGTGACGACGGTGTGATGATGTTACGTCGCGAATTTAAATTCAAAAATTTCCGCCAAGCATTAGAATTCACCAATAAAGTCGGCGAAATCGCTGAGGCTGAGAAGCACCACCCAGAAATTATCACTGAATGGGGTAAGGCGACGGTAACGTGGTGGACCCACGCAATTAATGGCTTACACAAAAACGACTTTGTCATGGCTGCGAAAACGGACGAAATCTTAAAATAAGCTTAAGATTTGTCAAATAGTTCGATAGAACGTCGAAAACCCTAGCTCAACGGCTAGGGTTTTCCTGTATCCACGCTTGAATATCCTGTACGATATACTTTACAGATCTCTCAACCTGAACGAATGACATGAGACTAGAGATAACCTGCGATGACCGTTTGGGCATATGCCTTGATGTATTGCAGATACTTCGCGATCAAGAAATCGATTTAAGAGGTATTGAAATTGATCCGCGCGGAAAGATTTATCTAAACTTTCCAGAACTCGCGTTTGAAGACTTCAGCCACTTAATGCCACAAATACGTCGAATTCCAAATGTTATCGATGTGAAGACCATCCCTTACATGCCTTTTGAGCGTGAGCATTTTGAATTTGATTTACTCCTAAGCACGTTGCCCGATCCGGTGATATCTATTGATATAAAAGGGCGTGTCGACATTATTAATGATGCGGCAGCGCAGCTATTAGGTGCGCCGAAAGACACCCTTAACGGTGAGTATTTATCACAATTTATCACTGGGTTTGGACTCGCCCGGTGGCTTGACAAACAACCAAAAGAACCGGTTTTTGAGGCGGTTGTAATTAACAATGCCGAGTACTACGCACAGATTCTGCCTATTTGGGTGACAGGAGAGGATAGCAGTCGGTCATTTGCCGGCGCTGTTTTAACCTGTAAGACCGAGCCAAACGTCGCTCAGTGGCAGAATAATAAAAACGACTCTGCCTTCGATCGGTTATTGACTGAAAACGCCGCGTTCAAGAAAGTGATCAAAGAAGCACAGCGCATGGCAGAACTTGATGCGCCACTTTTAATCGAGGGTGAAACAGGCGTTGGCAAAGAATTGCTGGCGAAGGCGTGCCATCAAGCATCTGCCCGCGCCGATAAACCGTTTTTGGCGATTAATTGCGCCGCATTACCTGATAATGTTGCCGAGAGTGAATTATTTGGTCACGGCGCAGGCAGCTTGTCAGAACACAGTGCTAAAAAGACCGGCGTATTAGAACAAGCCGCTGGCGGTACGGTGTTACTGGACTCAGTCGGGGAGATGTCGATTAATCTGCAGGCAAAGCTATTGCGCTTTTTAGAACATGGTGTGTTCCGTCGTATCGGCGAAGAGCAAGAAGTCAGCGTCGATGTACGAGTCATATGTACTGCACAAAACCATCTTTATGAGTTGGTTGAGGCGGGGGCTTTTCGCGAAGACTTATACTACCGACTCAACGTGCTCGCATTGAATGTACCCGCACTGCGGGAACGTAAAGCGGATACAGTGCTACTGGCTGAACACTTTATTTCGCAAGCGTGTAAATCGCTCGGACGCAGCCTCGTCAAACTGAGTCGTTCAGCAAAAGATCGTATAAAGAGCTATCAATGGCCAGGTAACGTGCGGCAGTTGGAAAATACGATGTTCCGTTCTGTGTCTATGCTCGACGGCGACGTGCTCGAGGCGAATGATGTTAAGTTACCCGAAGCGCAAGTAGATGATGATCCGTTAGCCATTGAAATTGAAGATATCAGTTTGGATGAGGCGGTGCGTCGTTTCGAGAGTACCGTCTTAAAACGGCTTTATCCGAGCTTTCCAAGTACGCGGCAATTGGCACGTCGTCTGGGTCTTTCGCATACGGCAGTCGCGAATAAGTTGCGCGATTATGGGATTGGTAAACAGCGTAAGAAAAGCCAGTCTTAATCCGCTGTAAACTTTTTATAACACCTCATGACAAGGTGTATACTAAAGTTTACGACATATTTATTTGAGTCCATGAGCAGAGCGCGTCTTAACGCGCTCTCTTTTTTTTGTAAATAAAAGGTTACAAAGTTTCGCTCCGCCTTAGCTTCTGAAGTTTTCACGCTTTACTCGCTCATTTCAGCCAAGCCCCCTAAAGTAACGGTTACATAAAACAAAAAAACACCGATGTAATCGAACACAGAAGGAAGTAGTTATGAGCGACATTAATTATAATCCACTAAATACTGATGGTTTTGAGTTTGTTGAATACACCGCACCTGATGCAAAAGGTATTGCAGCCCTTAAAGATTTGTTTGATAAGTTAGGCTTCACCGAAGTGGCTAAGCATAAAAGCAAAGAGGCCTGGCTTTATAAGCAAAACGATATTCAGTTCGTGATCAACTCACAAGTGGGTGGGCAAGCCGAGGAATTTGCTAAAAAACACGGTCCCAGCGTATGTGGCATGGCATGGCGCGTAGCGGATGCAAAAAAAGCATTGGAGCACGCGTTAGACAATGGCGCCAAAGCCTTTCCTGGCGACCAGGGCGTGATTGAAGAAATTCCAGCGGTATACGGTATCGGTGAGAGTGCGTTGTACTTTATCGATAACTACAAGGATATGGCTGTTTACACGGATCACTTTGAATTCTATCCCGACTGGCAAGAAAAAATGTCGTCACATGCAGCAGGTCTGTATGAAATCGATCACCTGACTCACAACGTGTTCCGCGGCAATATGGATACATGGGCAGGCTTTTATGAGCGCATCGGTAACTTCCGTGAGATTCGTTATTTCGATATCGAAGGCAAGCTCACGGGTTTATTAAGTCGCGCCATGACGGCTCCGTGTGGCAAAATCCGTATCCCAATCAACGAATCGCACGATGATAAATCGCAAATTGAAGAGTATTTACGCGAGTATAACGGTGAAGGCATTCAACACATTGCATTGACCAGTGACAATATCTATAAAACAGTAAAAGATTTGCGCAGTATCGGTATGGAATTCATGGATACGCCAGATACTTACTACGAGAAAATCAATGAGCGTGTAGAAGGTCATGAAGAAGACGTTGAAGCACTTCGCGACCAGCGTATTTTGATCGACGGCGCGCCGATGAAAGATGGCATCTTGCTACAAATCTTTACCCAAACCGTGATTGGTCCGGTGTTTTTTGAAATTATTCAGCGTAAAGGTAACGAAGGTTTTGGTGAAGGTAACTTCAAAGCCTTATTCGAAAGTATCGAAGAAGACCAAATCCGTCGAGGAGTATTGAGCGATGCGTAAGTGGATCAGCTTTCCCAAACAGGAAGGCGCGCATTCACGGCAGGCTCATGCTGACTTTCCTGAGCAGGCGATGTATGAACGTGAAGCGGGTCGAAGTGGATTCTTCGGCCCTGCTACTCATTTCCATCATCAGCACGCACCGACAGGTTGGTCGGATTGGCAAGGACCGTTGCGTCCGCGCGCCTTCGACTTTAATCAACTGAAAGACCTCGATCAAGAAAACCCCTGGTTAGTGAATAACCTGCTTGAGAACGCCAACTGTAAGTTTCGTTTATGGCACTGCCAAAGTAAGATGAACTATCTGGTGCGCAATGCGGACGGTGATGACTTGCTGTTCGTTCATGAGGGCAGTGGTCATGTATTTTGCGATTATGGTCATATCAAGCTTGTTAAAGGCGACTACTTTCTTATTCCACGCTCAACAAGCTGGCGCATTGAGCCCGAAGAGCCAATGCAGCTGTTGATGATCGAAGCGACTAATGGTGCGTATCAGTTACCTGAAAAAGGACTGGTCGGTAACCATGCGATTTTCGACCCGGCAGTACTCGATACACCGGCGATTGATGATGCCTTCAAGGCACAATATAGCGAAGAGCAGACGCAAACCTTCGTCAAACGTCACCAGCAAGTTTCGGTGATTACCTATCCGTTTAATCCGTTGGACGCGGTGGGTTGGCATGGCGATTTGGCACCGGTTCGACTTAATTGGCGTGATATTCGCCCGTTGATGAGTCACCGCTACCATTTGCCGCCTTCAGCGCATACGACGTTCGTTGCGGAGCGATTTGTGGTGTGTACCTTTGTTCCTCGTCCTATCGAGAGCGATCCAGGTGCATTGAAAGTGCCGTTTTATCATAATAATGATGATTATGACGAAGTGTTGTTTTATCACGAAGGTGACTTCTTTAGTCGCGATAACATCGATCGTGGTATGGTGACCTTTCACCCGGCAGGTTTTACCCACGGACCACACCCAAAAGCCTTTAAAGCGGGTCTAGAACATAAAAAGAAATTCACCGATGAAGTCGCAGTCATGCTCGACACGCGCGATGCATTAGAAGCATCCGATGCGGCAATGAGTGTTGAGAATCCCGACTACGTGTTCAGTTGGAAGGAGAAGTAAAACAATATGAAACTAGCAACCTATCGAAATGGTACGCGCGACGGCCAGCTGATGGTCGTCAGCCGTGACTTAACCAAAGCAGTAGCCATTCCAGCCATCGCGAGTTGTATGCAAGAGCTCGTTGATAACTGGGACGAGCTTGCGCCAAAAGCTGACGCGGTTTATCAATCACTGAATCAAGGTGATGTTGAAGGGGCTGTGACATTTGAGCAGCATTTGTGTGAGTCACCGCTACCACGGGCTTATCAGTGGGCTGATGGCAGCGCTTACGTGAATCACGTTGAGTTGGTACGTAAAGCACGCGGCGCTGAAATGCCACCGAGCTTTTGGGAAGATCCATTGATGTATCAAGGGGGTTCAGATGACTTCCTTGCTCCGCACGATGATATTGAGATGGCGAGCAATGAGTGGGGCATCGATTTTGAAGGCGAAATCGCAGTCATCACTGACGATGTCCCGATGGGGATTGAAGCCAAAGATGCCAGCCAACACATTAAATTATTGATGTTGGTCAATGATGTATCTTTACGTGGCCTGATTCCGGGTGAGCTGGGTAAAGGCTTCGGCTTTTTCCAAAGTAAACCCTCATCTGCATTTTCGCCGGTTGCCGTCACTCCGGACGAGTTGGGTGACGCATGGCAAGACAGCAAAGTGCATTTACCGCTGTTATCACAATACAACGGAAAGCCTTTCGGTAAGCCTAACGCGGGCGAAGACATGACATTTAACTTCGCGCAGTTGGTTGCTCACGCAGCAAAAACTCGCCATTTGGGCGCCGGTGCAATCATTGGTTCAGGTACAGTATCTAATAAGCAGGGTACCGATCATGGGACAGCGATCGCCGAAGGCGGCGTAGGGTCTAGCTGTATTGCAGAAGTGCGTATGATCGAAACTATTCGTGACGGACAGCCCACGACCCAGTTTATGGACTTTGGTGATACCATCCATTTTGAAATGAAAAACGCCGATGGCGAGTCGATCTTCGGCGCTATCGACCAAAAAGTGGTGCAATACAAAGGACCGAAATAATGATGGAACTTTACGGATACTGGCGCTCAAGCGCCAGTTTTCGTGTGCGCTTAGGACTGGCATTTAAACAGTGCGACTATACTTATCACCCGGTTCACCTAGTCAAAGATGGCGGTGAGCAGCATAGTGAAGCGTACCGGAAACTAAACCCTTCTGAACTCGTCCCTACGTTGATTGATGGTGACGTTAAACTCAATCAGTCGCTAGCCATTCTCGAATATCTCGATGATTGTTACCCCGATAATCCTTTGCTACCCGCGGAACATGTTGCCAAAGCGCAAGTGCGCGCGCTCGCCTATGATCTAGCGTGTGAGCTGCAACCCGTAACCAACCTGCGTGTATTGCAGTATTTGACGGGCACGCTTAAATGCAGTGATGAACAGAAAGTTGAGTGGATCCATCACTGGGTCACGAAGAGCTTTACCGCATTTGAACAGCGGCTTGCCGATTATGCAGGTGATTATTGCTTTGGAAATTCGGTAACATTGGCAGATATTTGTTTGTTGCCGCAAGTGTACAACGCAGTTCGGTTTAATGTGCCGCTAGACGACTATCCAAACCTATTGCGTGTACACAGCAATTTAATAAAGCTGGATGCGGTTCAACAAGCCTTACCGGAAAATCAACCCGACGCACAATAAAGGAAATCAGTATGCAAAAATCCCGTTTGGTGATCGCACTGAGCGCGGCGCTCGTCACTGCGTCTTGCGCATCCACTCAAAGCACGGTTGCGCAATCTACAACCACTCAAAAGGCGCCCACACCCGCAACTTTAAAAGCAGACCCACTGGCTTCGGCTGAGGGCGTGGCTGAGCTTACCCTTGAGCAAATCATGGCTGATCCCGATTGGATGGGGCGCTTTCCTGAAAACGCGTTTTGGAGCTTAGACGGGCAAGATATCCTGTTCTACCAAAAACGCGAAGGTAGTGAAGTTCGCGACTTAATGATAATTAAGGGTGGACAAGGTGAGCCGCAGGCTGTGCCACTCTCGGAGCAACACCTTTATATCGCTGACGAAAAAGAATCGTCGGTAGCGGGTGACTGGTTAGCATACACCTTTAAAGGTAACGTGTTTGTACGTTTTGGTAATGGAGAAGTAAAGCAACTTACACGCGATAGCGAGCGTCAGCACAACCTTCAAGCGATGGCGGATGGCTCGTTAAGTTATCAGCAGGGCCAGCAGTTTTTCCGTATCGACGTACGTTCAGGTTTGTCACAGCAAATGGCTGATATCCAGTTCGCTGACGAGCCACAAGCCAATGAAGCGCCGGCTGACTATATCGCTAAGGAAGAACAGAAGCTGATTCAGTTCGTACAGAAAGAGCGTAAAAATCGTGCGGAACAGTTTGAATATCAGCAGCAGTTACAGCAACAAAATGACACATTAGCGCCGCAGGCGTTTTATCTTGATAAACGTATGCAATGGGTCGATGGACGCCTGTCGCCGAACGGACGTTACCTGTTGGTTGCTATGTCCGAGCCACAGAGTTGGCGCGATGACGGCGATATCATGCCGAACTACATCACAGAAGATGGTCGCATTGAGCCGGAGAAAGTGCGTCGCCGTGTCGCCGATGCAAAACCTCAGCAACATCAGTTAGTGTTGCTGGATCTGCAGACGCACACTCAAACGAGTTTGACCTACAACACACTCGACGGCTGGAACGAAGACGTGTTGGCTGCGGTAAAATCTGAAAATGCCAAAGCGGAAGGTCAGTCATACGAAAGCAAAAAAGAACCTCGTGCTATTCAGTTGATGGCTGACTGGGGCTGGGAAAACGGTGCGATTCAGTGGAACCAAGAAGGTTCGGAAGTGGCCGTTATGCTCGAAGCTTGGGACAACAAGGATCGTTGGATTGCGACCGTCGACTTCGGCGCTAAGCAGTTAGAGCAGCAAGATCGCTTACACGACGATGCATGGATTAATTACACACACAATGAGTTTGGTTGGGTCGATCACGATACGCTTTGGTTCATGTCCGAAGCGGATGGCTACTCACATCTGTATGCGCGTGATCTCGATAAACAAACCACGCAATTGACTGAAGGCCAATACGTGGTGGAAACACCGACACTATCGGCTGACAGCAGTCAGTTGTACTTTCAAGCCAATCAACCCCACCCCGGTATTTATGAGATTTATCGTGTCGCAGTAGATGGCTCAAGTGAACCCGAACAGCTCACTGACTTAGGTGGAATGACGGGCTACGAATTAAGTCCAACGAGTGAGAAGTTACTCCTGACATATTCGACACCACTGATGCCGCCTGAGCTTTACGTTAAGAATGCAGATGCGACAGACGAAGCACAGCGACTTACACACACTGTGTCGGAGAAGTTTTTAAGTATCGACTGGACCGCGCCGGAAATCGTACCCATTGCTTCATCCCACGTAGATGAACCGATTTATACACGGGTATACAAACCGGAAGGCTTTGATGCCGAACGAGCAGAAGAATATCCGGCAGTCGTCTTTATTCACGGCGCGGGCTACCTACAAAATGCGCACATGGGCTGGTCTGGTTATTTCCGTGAATTTATGTTCCATAGCTTCCTTAACAAGCAAGGTTATGTCGTGGCTGATCTCGATTACCGAGGTTCTAAAGGTTACGGACGTGATTGGCGCACCGCAATCTATCGCCAAATGGGCACGCCTGAGGTTGAAGATTTGGTCGACGTAACGGATTGGCTACAAACCAATGTTAATGTTGATGGCGAGCGCATGGGTACTTATGGTGGCTCGTATGGTGGCTTTTTAACCTTTATGGCGCTATTTAAAGAACCTGGCTTATTCCAAGCCGGCTCGGCGTTGCGTCCGGTGACCGACTGGGCACATTACAACACAGGTTATACGTCCAATATTCTTAACTT
Source organism: Idiomarina sp. UBA3162 (assembly GCF_002364475.1). NCBI lineage: Bacteria > Pseudomonadati > Pseudomonadota > Gammaproteobacteria > Alteromonadales > Idiomarinaceae > Idiomarina > Idiomarina sp. UBA3162. Next base: position 66,681 of record NZ_DEYI01000057.1, on the reverse strand, counting down.
ACCGCAGGATGATGCGATCGCTTACCGTCGTAGCTCTCCCATTTATTTTGCGGATGGTTTAGAAGACGCGTTATTGATCAACTCACCGATGGTAGATGACAACGTATTCTTCCAAGACAGTGTGCGTCTTGTACAACGTTTGATTGAGTTGAAAAAGACCGACTGGGAAACCGCGATTTATCCAGTGGAGCCTCATGGTTTCCGTCAGCCGGAGAGTTGGTTAAACGAATACCGTCGTATTTATAAGCTGTTTGAGGAAAACCTACAGCAGGATTAATCCTGCTGTGTTTTCTGCCTGTTTACGGCGTCGGCTAACCGACGTCGTTGCAGGAACCAAGTAACTCCGCCAGCAATCATGCCGGCTGCATGAATCAAGGCGACATCCGGACCGACAAAATGGTCAGGTCTAAAGCCTGCTAGCTCGGCAATTACTTTACCCAGTAAAACCACAATGACTGCTAGGTACCAAGGCTGCTTGAGTGTCGCATTGATGAGGCATACCAGTAGTAGGCCATGTAGCACACCCGATAATCCGACATATTCTATCGTCTCCGGCCACAGCCATAGCAGACCACCGCTTATTACACTGATAAGCAAATAATTATTGAATAACTGACGCATATCGAATTGGTCATTAAAAATGCCGACGACCAATGCGAGTCCAGCCATATTAAATAGCCAGTGATTCCAATCCAAATGCACTAACGGAGCGCTGACTAAAGTCCAGATACTTTCACCCAGTTGAGCACTGTTATAAGTCAAAATTGCGTGGTAGGGCAGCCATTGCATGACTAACGATATTAAAATCAACACGGCTGCCGCCATTGCTCCACTGGTGAGTGATTGGGTTTTGTTCATAAGCGTTTGCCTGTTCTCCTGTTGCTCCGTATGATAGAGAGCACTACTTGTACCAGATGTTAGGGCTATCATGAAGTCAATTAATACCTCGCATTGGATTTTATCGTCTATCGCCGCGGCATTACTCGCCGCTTGCTCTCCTACTCAAACAAGTGCTAGCGCGACAGCGGCATCACAAGACTCTGAGCCAAAGCAAGAAGCGCGCGAGCCAGAAGTAGCGACGGGTTTTGCGGATAAAAAAGCAGTCGTAACGGATAACTTTATGGTGACTGCAGCCAACCCCCATGCCGTAGAGGCTGGCTATAAGGTTTTAAAACAAGGCGGTAGTGCCGTTGATGCCGCAATTGCGGTACAAGCAATGCTTGGCTTAACAGAGCCGCAGTCGTCCGGTATCGGTGGTGGTGCGTTTATTCTTTATTGGGATAACGAGCAACAAAAACTGTATACCATCGATGCGCGCGAGACAGCGCCGATGGAAGCGACTGAAGCGCTATTTCTTGACGAGGACGGTAATGCCCCGCCATGGATCGAAGCGGTCGTAGGTGGCCGTTCTGTGGGAACACCCGGTGTACTGCGTGGCTTGGAATTAGCACACCAAAAATGGGGCCAATTAAATTGGCAACCGTTGTTTGAAGATGCGATTAATCTAGCTGAGAACGGGTTTGAAGTCTCGCCTCGGTTAGCTAAGTTGGTCGAAAGCGAAATCAACCCAGGCGTTAAGAAAATGCCAACGATTTCAGATTATCTGTTTCCTGATGGGCAGCCGATTGAAGCAGGCATGACTTTGGTCAACAAAGCTTATGCCGATAGCCTGAGCTTGATTGCTAAGCAGGGTGCGGATGCGTTTTACCAAGGCCCATTAGCCGAAAAAATTGTTGATGCGGTGCGGAATAGTCCGATAGCGCCTGGCGTTCTAAGTACCAAGGATTTAGCCCAGTACCAGGCGATTATCCGCGAACCGGTCTGTGATGCGTATCGTCAGTATCAGGTCTGTGGTATGGGACCGCCGAGCTCTGGTGGTCTGACGACGTTGCAAACACTGGGTATATTGCAGAACTATGATGTCTCGTCATGGAAAGTAAATGGCGAACAGTTTGCCCATCACTTTACCCAAGCCTCTCGACTGGCTTTTGCCGATCGTAATCAATGGATTGCGGATCCAGATTTTGTATCCGTCCCGATGCAGGGCATGTTGAACAACGACTATCTCGCTAAACGCGCAAAGCAAATCGATGAGCGTGATATGGGCAAAGCTAAGCCGGGTTTATACTTGAAGCCTGAGTATGAGCAAGACATTGCTTATGAACGACCCAACACGAGTCATATGTCGATTGTCGACAGCGAAGGCAACGTCATTTCCATGACCACCAGCATAGAGATGGGCTTTGGCTCTACGGTCATGGCAGGTGGATTTATTTTAAATAACCAACTTACCGACTTCTCGCTAACACCGATGGACGAGGCTGGACGTAAAATAGCAAACCGTGTGCAACCGGGTAAACGTCCTCGTAGTTCCATGTCACCGACCATCGTACTCAACGAAGCGGGCGACCACGTTGTGCATGCGTTGGGATCGCCTGGTGGCAGTCGAATTATCAATTATGTCACCCAAACGGTTGTGGGGTTGCTCGATTGGAATTTAGACATGCAACAAGCCATTGATTTAGGTCACGTGACTAATCGTAATGATTATACTGCGCTGGAGAAAGGTCGTGATATTGCAACGCTGAAAGAAGCTTTAGAAAAGCGCGGTCATGATGTCAAAATCATTGATTTAAACAGCGGTATTCACGGCATTACGGTGTTACCCAACGGGCAGTTACAAGGTGGTGCGGATCCGCGTCGCGAAGGCATTGTAATGGGGCAATAAGGTAGCGAGTAATGATTAATACCAAGTTTAACGTTAGGTGTTGCTCAGTTGCTTTTGTCGTCGTGATCTTAAGCGTATTGGCAGGCTGTGAGCCTGCCAAAGAAACCAGCTACACCAATAGTATGGGGCAAGAGACCAGTCACGAAACTCAGAGCAAAATGCATGCCGCATTGAGTTTTTACTATGCGATTTATCGCGAGGATGATTTAAATGTGGCAAAGCACTTTGCTTCTGAACGAATGTCTCAGTTAATAGAGCACTACGGTTCTGTAAGCGCCGTACAACGTTATGTGTTAAACCGCTACTTTGATCGCGTCGAAATTTCTATCGACCCATCATCATTTAAGCAGTACTTGAATCGTGACGACGAGCAACGTGTCACACTGGTTTTTGATGGCTCGTATGATGGTGAGATGGTGAAAGACCGTCGAGATATTGTATTAGTTAAAGAAAAGAACGTGTGGCGCGTGGATCAAATTCTTGACCCACGCTATCGACCTTAACTCAAACTTGCTTTGGCTTATCCGTATAGGGGGGCCAACCTAAGGGTTTGCCCGCCAACAAGTGTAAGTGAATATGGTACACCGATTGGCCGCCGTGCTCATTACAGTTCATCACGCAGCGATAGCCGTCTTTTGCGAATCCATACTGCACGGCTAGTTTACCTGCAACCACGTACAAGTGACCGACCAGACCCGCATCTTCCTCATCAATATCATTGATGGTAGCGATCGCTTTTTTGGGAATAATGAGCAGGTGCACGGGGGCTTGAGGATTGATGTCCTTAAACGCGAGTGCGTGATCGTCTTCGTACACGATATCCGCAGGAATCTCGCGATTAATAATTTTGGTGAAAATAGTTTCTTCTACCATAACCTTATGTCCCTTATAAGTACGTTACCCTCATGGTACATTTAGGCTCATAGTAGGGCAATGGATCAACTGTGTTTTTGTAATCCAGCTAACGCAGGGTCGCTAATTTGACGCAGTAGCGATTGGTTCACCCGAGGCTGGCTATCGACTTCACGTAAGCAACTCTCCGCCACATAGGTTTGAATCGATGAGTTTTTTACTAAAATGAGATACCACGGTTGGTCTTTATTGGCCCCGGAGAATACCTGGCGTTGATACCAGTCATCGCTCAAGCTGAAGGCAGCGTCGACATCTACAACGACACCTTCATAGCCGTATAAGCTATGTTTAATGGGCTGACCTAAGTTAAAAGACGCGCGCACAATAGAATTTTGATTATTAAAAGCCACTATTTTCTCACCATCATGAAGCATTGTTATTTTCTTATCGGCCAGTGTGTGCTATTCCTGAATGTAAATTTCAAAACTTTAGGAACGACACAATGCACGATGATGACAAACGTAGTGACCGTCGAGTGCCTGTTAAAACACCCGCCTCTGTCGAGGTAAATAATAAGACATTAACGGGCGAGTGTTGTGACTTAAGTGCGCATGGTGTTCTGTTGATATTGCCGGAACGGCTTGATGTTGGAACACATTTTGACGTGATTGTAAGAGCAGCAGGCAGTACCGCTGACTTACGCGCTACCGGCATCGTCGTGCGGGTGGACGATGCCGGTGACTCAGGTTACGAACATGGATGTAAGCTCATCGATGTGTCGTAACCTGACGGTTTACATAACACGCATGCCAGGTTTAGCGCCTTCGTGTGGATTTAAGATATAAATTTCATCTTTACCTGGGCCGGCCGCTAGCACCATGCCTTCCGACATTCCAAAGCGCATTTTACGCGGCGCCAGATTAGCCACCATAACGGTGTGTTGACCAATCAGACTTTCAGGTGCGTATGCAGACTTTATCCCCGCAAACACTTGGCGCTGTTCGCCGCCCAAATCTAATGTCAACTTAAGTAATTTGTCTGCCCCTTCAACGTGCTCAGCATTAACAATCAGAGCCACGCGCAAATCAACTTTCGCAAATTCATCAAAGTTAATAGTTTCTGCAATGGGCTCCTTGCTGAGTTCATCGTTAACCTCAGCCTTGACCGCTGGTGTTGCCGCGGCCGCTTGTTGCTCTTTTGAGTCTTCTAACATCTGCTCAATGTCCTTCATTTCTACGCGTTGCATCAATGCTTTAAACTTATCAATAGGGTGGTTGGTTAAAACCTGTTTGTGGCTTTCCCAGGTAAACTGGTCATTTAAGAAATGCTGAACCGATTTAGAAAGTTCAGGCACCACTGGCGTAAGGTATACCATCAGAATGCGGAATAAATTGATACCAAGCGAGCAAATATCATGCACCTCACTGGCTGCATCCGGATTTTTAATCAGTTGCCATGGTTCTTTATCTGCGATGTACTGATTCGCGCGATCAGCCAAGGTCATTATTTCGCGCATCGCTTTAGAAAACTCGCGCTGTTCATACAGATCGGCAATCTCAGTGCCTACCTGCTGAAAGTCTTCCAACAACGCAGAGTCAGCTACCGAAGCAGAGAGCTTACCGTCGAATTTTTTGGTGATAAAGCCGGCGCAGCGGCTGGCAATATTAATCACCTTACCAACCAGATCAGAATTCACGCGTTGAGCAAAGTCAGTCAAATTTAAATCCAAATCGTCAATACGACTCGTCAGCTTGGCTGCAAAGTAGTAACGCAAATACTCAGGATTCAAATGGTCAAGGTACGTACGTGCTTTGATGAAGGTGCCCTTAGACTTCGACATCTTGGTGCCGTTAACCGTAATAAAACCATGTGCCCACACGTTGGTCGGTTGACGGAACTGCGCCCCTTTCAACATGGCGGGCCAAAACAAACTATGGAAGTAGATAATGTCCTTACCAATGAAGTGATAGACTTCGGCGTTACTATCGGCTTGCCAATACTCATCCCAGTTAGCGTTACCGGTTGTATCACAGTAGTGCTTAAAGCTACTCATGTATCCAATGGGGGCATCCAACCAAACATAGAAGTATTTATCTTCGGTGCCAGGAATTTTGAAGCCAAAGTAAGGCGCATCGCGAGAAATATCCCAGCGTTGCAAGCCTTGCTCGAACCACTCATTCAATTTATTGGCCATTTCACCTTGCAAAGAGCCCGAGCGCGTCCAGCTCTTTAGCATGTCGCCAAATGCCGGAAGATCAAAAAAGTAATGCTCTGATTGACGTAACTCAGGTGTCGCTCCTGATACCACCGAGCGTGGATTTTTCAAATCGGTGGGTGCATAGGTCGCGCCGCACACGTCACAGTTATCACCATACTGATCTTCAGCACCGCACTCGGGGCAGTCACCCTTAACGAAGCGGTCAGGTAGGAACATTTGCTTCTCGGGATCATATAACTGTTCAATCACTTCAGTTTTGATATGACCGGCGTCGTCTAAGCGTTGGTAGATAGTTTCTGCCAATACTTTGTTTTCTTCACTGTGGGTTGTGTAATAGTCGTCAAAGCCGATATTAAAACCTGCAAAATCAGCTTCATGCGAGCGTTGCATATCGCCTATCATTTGTTCAGGAGTAATGCCCAGCTGTTGAGCTTTAAGCATAATCGGGGTGCCGTGAGCATCGTCAGCGCACATATAGTGGCACTCATGACCACGTAGCTTTTGAAAACGAACCCAAATATCCGCCTGGATATAGCCTAAAAGGTGGCCAATATGAATTGGACCGTTCGCGTAGGGCAACGCGTTTGTCACCAAAATTTTACGATCAGTGTGGCTCATGCGAGAATTAGCTTCCATCAGTGTTATGATTAGATAATGCTAAATATTATCATAGGATACAGATGATACACAGAGCCAAGAGGTGGCTGATGAAGTCGTTTTCAGCAAAAAATGAACAACTGGCAGCCTTACTGTCTGATTTACACCATCCTGCCTGCGAACATGGCATCTCAACGGATTGGCTCAGTATCGACAGTGACGCACATACGGCCAAGCTAACGTTTCCTTTCGCGATAGAAAAAACCTCTTTGTTAGACGCTATTAACAATGATCCCGATTTAAGCGGCTGGACGTGGGCAGTTGATTGTCGGGTGAAACGCTTGTCGAATAGTAAACCCGACCAACCGATGAAAACCGGCAATGTCATTGTCGTATCGTCGGGCAAAGGCGGCGTTGGTAAGTCGTCAGTTAGTGTTTCGTTGGCACTTGCTTTGAGTCGGATGGGCGCGCGCGTCGGACTGCTTGATGCGGATATCTATGGCCCCTCTATACCCACCATGTTGGGTCAGCCTGAGCATAAGCTGGAGGTGAAAAATGATAAACTGCAGCCAATTCAGTATGAAGGTTTAGTGGCCAACTCGATTGGCTATTTGGTCGATGATAACGATGCCACAATTTGGCGCGGACCGATGGCAAGTCGTGCCTTACAGCAACTATTTAATGATACGGACTGGGGCTTATTGGATTATTTGATAGTCGATATGCCACCGGGCACCGGCGATATTCAGTTGACCATGGCACAACAGTTACCGGTCACAGGCGCAGTCGTGGTGACAACGCCTCAGAATGTCGCACTTAAAGATGCTGAAAAAGGTGTCAGCATGTTTGAACGTCTTGAGATACCATTGATTGGTGTCTTAGAAAATATGAGTTATTTTGAGTGCGGTCATTGTGGCACGGCGTCACACTTATTTGGGCAAGGCGGGGGCGACCAACTAGCCACCCGTCACGCCGTTGCCAATTTAGGCCAATGGCCACTCACGCCTGAGTTTGGTGCACAGCTCGATGCTTCACAAAAGCACACGTCACTCGAACTGTCCGAGCTACAACAGCACACGGCTCAACGTGTGGTAGCGGAACTCTATCACCTGAAACAACAATCGGTGTAAGATAAATAAAAAAGGGGATGGTATGCGCTTAACGGATCATGAAATAGAACAAGCCTTGGCAGATGGTCGTATCGGCATCGAACCGACGCCGAGTCAACAAAACATCTCGGGTGTTACACTCGATATTCATCTTGGAAGCGAGTTTCGTGTATTACAAGATCATGCGGCTGCTTATATTGACATAAGTGGTTCGCGTGCAGATATCGAGGCGGCGATTCACGAAGTGATGAGCGACGAGATAAACTTAAAGCCCGATCAAGCGTTCTTTATTCATCCAGGCGAATTTGCGTTGGCCGTGACACATGAGTCGATTCATCTACCGGATGATATGGTTGGCTGGCTTGATGGGCGCTCCTCGCTTGCTCGGCTAGGGCTTATGGTGCACGTCACCGCACACCGGATTGATCCGGGCTGGAAAGGTCAAATCGTACTCGAGTTTTATAACGGGGGTAAACTGCCATTAGCGCTACGTCCGGGAATGAAAATCGGTGCCATCAGCTTTGAACAGTTAAGCAGTCCCTGTGCGCGTCCGTACAACAAGCGCGCAGACGCTAAATATAAAGATCAGCAGGGCGCTGTCGCTTCACGTATTTCGGCGGATGGTGGCTAAGCGGCTGTCTTAAGTTGACCTAAAAGTTGTTCGAGTTGAGTCAGTAGTACGTGCGTATCATGACGATAATGCACATCATGATCTGACTTAAGCTCGCCCAACTGTGGGATACTAACTGACGTATCTGTAAAGTTGGTAAGCACGGCATCGATAATCGGCGCACCAACGTGCTGTTCAATAAATTTAAGCTTATCGCCCACATTCATGGTGCCCGCCGGGCCTTTTTCATGCACTAAATTGTCAATAAACACGACGCGCGCTTTAGTAGAAGCCAGTGCTGCTCCAATTTTGGGAACCAGTAACGGCGGTAACACCGACGTAAGAAAACTCCCCGGACCTAAAATTACTAATTCGCTTTTTTTGATGTGCTGTAACACTTCAGGTGTCGCAATGGCGTCATTAGTGAGTTTCAATGAACGCGGTAAGTGTGGCAAATTATCGATCAATATCTCGCCATGACACTCAATATCATCATGAGTGAGCGCGATTAAATCGGTCGGACATTCGGACATGGGAAGTAAACGCGTATCGACGTTGAGTAGTCGACTCAATAGGTGAATGCCATCAGAAGGGCGAGCGCTGACTTGGTCTAAGGTATGAAGCAATAAATTACCAAAATTATGACCAGCTAATGGGTCATCACCGCTGAAACGATAATTAAGCACCTGCGCCGCGAGCGGCTGTTCAACTAACTGGGATAAACAATTACGTATATCGCCCCAGGCAATACAGTCGTGGGACTGACGCAATAAGCCCGTGGCACCCCCGTTATCGGTGGTAGTAACCACACCAACTAAACGATGCTTTAAAAAGCGTAGTGATGAAAGTACCCGACCTAAGCCGTGTCCGCCACCGATGGCAGTAACGCGTTTAAGCGTTGATAGTTGCATTGAGTTAACCCAGCAATGGTATGATGCATGATAAAAGGATGTGTAAAACGATAGCGCATTTAAACTTTAAAGCGCAAGTGCCACTGCACTTCAGAGGAGTTTTATGAGCCCGGTGCTAACGCAAGAGTACGCCAAAACATTCCCTAACTTGGTCAGTGCGCATAACATTGTGCCGCTGGAAGGGCCGCGCCTGGCGCTGTTCAATCAGCCACTCGCCAATCAACTCGGAGTCAAAGCCGCGGATATCAATGTACTCCGCGAGTGGTGTTTAGGTAATCCCCCGACATCAGGACACGCGCAAAAGTATGTGGGTCATCAGTTTGGTGTCTTTAATCCGGATTTAGGTGATGGGCGCGGTGTCCTACTGGGAGAAATAGAGGATGAACAAGCACAAATCTGGGATTTACATTTAAAGGGTGCAGGACCCACCGCTTATAGTCGGGGCGGCGATGGCCGTGCTGTTCTTCGATCCAGTTTACGTGAGTATTTTGCCAGTGAAACACTGAATCATTGGGGGATTGCTACAACCCGTGCGTTGGCGCTAGTCAGTTCACAACAGGGTGTACAGCGTGAGCGCTTGGAGCCGGGTGCCATGTTGACGCGCGTTGCGAAAACGCATGTACGATTTGGTCACTTTGAATACTGTTACAGCCAACGCTTGGTCACTGAACAAAAGCAGCTTTGGCAACATGTAATGCAGCGTTGCTGGCCACAGTTAACAGACGCTGAGCCGATTGAGCAATTCCGTGCGGTGGTTAAGGCAACCGCTGAAATGATTGCTGACTGGCAAGCGTTTGGTTTTATCCATGGTGTGATGAATACAGACAATATGAGTATATGTGGTGACACCTTTGATTTTGGTCCTTATACGGTGTTTGATACGTTTATTCCGCAACAAATTTTTAATCACACCGATCACCGCGGCCGCTATAGCTTTCTGCGACAACCGAGTGTTGGGTTATGGAATTTGCAACGACTGAGCCAAGCGCTGTCACTGATATTTCCAGTCGATGCATTGGCGCCGGTTTTAAATGAGTACGAAGACTTCTTACAACAGCGTTATCTTGGGCGTATGAGAAAACGCTTAGGTCTTATGCACGGTGATGACTCAGTTGCGTTTAAACGGGTCGGAGAGTGGATGGGCTTGATGCAACGTTTTGAATGGGACTTCCAAGATAGCTTTATTATGTTGCAGGATATAATAAAAGGCGATCGCGCCATGCCAGACGATGATCTATTTAAAGATTGGTATGAGTGTTACATGGCCGATAACGACCAACAGCCACAACTCGGAGTCATGGAAACGACCAACCCGCGTGTCTCGTTACGTAACCATCATCTAGCGCAGGTGATTGCTCAGGCAGAGCAGGGTGAATGGACAGCCGCACAGAGCTACCTGGGGGCACTTACTGGGCAGTCGCTAAGTGCCGATGAACTGAGCTATTGGCAGCAACCGCCAAACAGTAACGAGCAGGTTACATCACTTTCGTGTTCCAGCTAGTACCGACATTGCGATTTACCCTGGGATAGGACACAATCAAGAGACTTCATTAAAGGAATGTGAGTGATGAAAAAGTTAATGTTGTTAGGTGTGGCAAGTGCATTTAGTTTTGGTGCGCTTGCGCAACAGTGGTCGGTACCTGCACCACAAGATTTTGACCAAGGCTATGTGTGTCTGGATGGCGTTAAACAACCCATTCAGGTCGAGTTCGCCGATAGTGTGGCACAGCAAGCGCGAGGTCTGATGCAGCGCACTGAACTGGGGGAATACTCGGGTATGTTATTTCGATACCCGAACCAGCGACCCGGGGGGTCGGGCTTTTGGATGTATCAAACCCTCATTCCGCTCGATATAGCCTATTTAGCAAACGACGGCAGTATTGTAAAAACCTTCACCATGATGCCGTGTGGCAGTGATGATCCGCGTCAGTGTCGCAGTTACGCACCGGGTAAACCCTATCATGATGTACTGGAACTCAATGCAGGTTTTTTAGCAAAGCACGATATCCGAATCGGTGATCACGTGCGTGTGAATCCGCCGCTCAACGACAACGAGCAGTGTCATAATAACTAAAAGGGGAGAAGCGATGAAACCACTTATCATCAGTGCGGTCGCATTAGCCGTGCTCACGGCGTGTGGTCCGCAGCAGTCACAAGATAAGACAGCAACGGAACAAACCAGCGCTGACAAACAGCCCGCTGACCTGAAAGGTTCAGCATTTAATCCAAACTTCCGCGACTATCTCAAAACCATTTCTTCTGACGAGTTTGAAGGGCGTGAGCCTGCCTCAGCAGGGGAAGAGAAAGTCGTATCCTTTATCGAAAACCACTTCCGCGAGTGGGGGCTAAAGCCAATCGATAAAGAAAACGATAGCTATCGTCAGCCGTTTCCATTGGTAAAAATCATGCCGTACAAGGTCAGTGACATGACGTTCAGCGGTGATAACGCGCCAGAGACTATGAAGTATCGTACTGAGATGATGGCGTGGACTATGCAGGTTACTGAAGAAGTGGACCTCAGTGATAGCGAAATGGTGTTTGTGGGTTACGGTATCGTCGCGCCTGAATATGACTGGAATGATTATGAGGGACTCGACGTTGAAGGCAAAACCGTGGTGATGTTCGTCAATGATCCCGGTTACGCGACGCAAGATCCTGAGCTGTTTAACGGCAATGCGATGACGTACTACGGCCGTTGGACGTATAAATATGAAGAGGCCGCTCGTCAAGGTGCTGCCGGCGCGTTAATCATTCATGAAACAGGTCCCGCGGGATACGGTTGGGGTGTTGTCGCTGGGGGCTCGCCTGTACGTTTCGATCTGAAACGTGAGAACAACAATATGAACCGTGCCAAAGTCGAGGGTTGGATCACTAAAGACAGCGCAGAAGGTTTATTTGCCAAACAAGGCATGACACTTGAAGAAGCGCGTAAAAAAGCGCTGAGCGAGGATTTTGAAGCGATGCCACTTAATGCGCAAGCATCGGTATCGGTTAAGAATAAATTTGAGTTCTTAGACACCAATAATGTTGTAGGTTACATCGAGGGTACGAAATACCCAGAAGAACACGTGATTTACATGGCGCACCACGATCACCTCGGTACCGACCCAGTGCGTGAAGATGACCCTATTTACAATGGTGCGCAGGATAATGCATCAGGTACAGCCGGCTTATTGGCGATAGCCGAGAAGTTTGCACAGCAGCCAGCGCCGGAGCGTTCTATTGTATTTGCTGCCGTCGGTGCTGAGGAAAGCGGCTTATTAGGTTCAGCTTGGTATGCCGATCATCCATTGTTCCCCCTTGCAAAAGCAGTTGGTGGCATCAATATGGATGTAATGAACGTTTATGGACCGATGAAAGATCTCGTGGTGATTGGTTACGGTAACTCAGAAATGGATGAGTATGTGAAGCCATTTATTGAGGAACAAAATCGTTATTTAACACCGAATCCAACACCTGAAGCGGGCTTCTTCTATCGCTCAGATCACTTTAACTTAGCGAAAAAAGGCGTACCCATGTTGTATGCTGAAGGTGGCAATGACCACATCACGAAAGGTAAAGAGTGGACTGAGGAACAACGTGCTAAATACGTTGCTGAGGCTTATCACAAGCCGGCCGATGAGTACGACCCTGAGTGGGACTTACGCGGTACGCAACAAGATTTATCTGCGTTTTACCAGCTGGGACGTTCGCTGGCGAATTCTCGCGACTGGCCGCAATGGGCCGAGGGCAATGAGTTCGAAGCAGTACGCAAAGAAACCGAAGAGCAGCGTAAGTAATCTGTTTGCAGGCGGAACGGATTGTTAACGGTGTTGTCCTAATTAGTAGAGGATTGAGGAGTACCTATGAATCAGTACAAAAACCGAATCTATGTCCGCCAAGCAAATTCGGGCGGTAGCATTTTGGGTCGAATACTCGGTGTAATAATGCTACTCGCCATTGTCGGTTTCTCGATTGCCTTTGGCTTAATCGTGCTTGCCGTGGGCTTTGTGTTGTTGATACCTGTGATGTGGAAGCAACGCCATGCAATTAAACAAATGTGGCAAATGCGGAAGCAAGCGAAGCAGCAATTTGAGCAACAACGGCAGGCTCAGCAGGACGCTGAGCGCCACTATACTGAACGCGGTAGTGAAGGTTCAGTCATTGATGGTGAGTATAAAGATTTATCGGACCGCAACGATAAGTCATAGTTTTTAATTTAAAAAAAAGCCCAGCTGTTTAACAGCTGGGCTTTTTTGTATCTTAGGGTTATTACTCTTCTTGTTGCTTAGGTGGGAATACCTTGCGCACAGTGTAGAAGAATAATGGTACGAAGAAGATGGCCAGTATCGTACCACCTAGCATACCCCCGATGACACTCGTACCGATGGCATTGCGGCTCGCAGCACCTGCGCCAGAGCTGAGCGCCAACGGCATGACACCGAATATAAATGCGAGTGATGTCATAAGTATCGGACGCAGACGTAAGCGAACCGCTTCAAGTGTCGCCTCTAACAAGTCTTTGCCTTGCTCTTGCAAGTCTTTGGCGAACTCAACAATCAAAATCGCGTTACGTGCTGAAACACCAACCGTCGTCAACAAGCCAACTTGGAAGTAAACGTCGTTTTGAATACCGCGCAACATCGTTGCGATAACGGCACCCAGAATACCCAACGGTACCACCAACATGACAGAGAATGGAATAGACCAACTCTCGTACAGTGCGGCTAAGCACAGGAATACGACAAAAATCGAAATCGTATACAGAATAGGGGCAAAGTCACCCGACTGCTGCTCCTGCAAAGACGTACCCGTCCATTCATAGCCAATGCCGTTGGGGAGTTTACTGATCAATTGCTCCATCGCCATCATGGCCTCACCGGACGAGTAGCCTGCCGCTGCTTGACCTTGGATCTCCATCGCCGAGACCCCGTTGTAGCTTTCAATACGCTGAGGACCATAGGTCCATTCCCAGCTAGCAAAAGAGCTAAACGGCACCATGTCTCCCTGGTTGTTGCGGACATACCATTCGCTCACGTCTTCTGGCAACATGCGCGCATCGGCTTCACCTTGCAAGTAGACGCGCTTAACGCGACCACGATCAATAAAGTCGTTGATATAAGACGAACCCCAGGCCGCACTGAGCGTGTTGTTAATGTTCTCAATGGTGAGACCTAGCGCTGTGGCTTTCTCATAATCCACATCCACTTTAAGCTGCGGAGCATCTTCCAAGCCATTTGGACGCACCTGTTCCAACATCGGGTTTTGTGCCGCCATGCCGAGCAGTTGATTACGCGCATCCAATAACGCTTGGTGACCTAAGTTACCGCGATCCTGTAAGTACAGGTTGAAACCTGTTGCCGTTCCCAATTCAGGAATAGGCGGCAGATTGAACGCAAAGATCATGGCTTCTTTAACGCTGGCAAAGAAACCAAATGCACGACCAATCACATCCGTCACGTCTTGGCTTTCGTTACGCTCACCCCAGTCTTTCAAACGAACGAACGCAATACCGTTGTTTTGACTACGACCTGAGAAACTAAAACCAACCACCGAGAATACCGACTGGACGGCCTCTTCTTCGTTGAGGTAGTAGTTTTCGATGCGGTCCATCACAGCAACCGACTGCTCCATGGTAGAACCAACCGGTAATTGCATCTGGGTGAGGAATACACCACGGTCTTCATCAGGTAAGAATGCCGATGGTAGGCGAGTAAACAAGAACGCCAGCACGGCAACTAAGCCAAGATAAAGAATACCAACACGGATGCTGCGGCGCAGAATGCCATGTACACTGTCGCGGTATTTGATGGTGGCTTTTTGTAATGTGCGATTAAACCAGCCTAAGGGCCCCCAACCGCCATTCTCTTTCTTCTTCACCGGTTTGAGCAAGGTCGCGCACAACGCCGGTGAGAAGATAATAGCAACCAGCACTGATAGACCCATTGACGTGATGATGGTCAATGAGAACTGACGATAAACCGCGCCCGTGGCACCTGGGAAAAACGCCATCGGCGCAAATACCGCAGCCATGACGACACCGATTGCCACCAAGGCGCCGGTGATTTGGCCCATTGATTTGATCGTTGCTTCTTTTGGGGAAAGACCTTCCTCAGACATCAGTCGCTCGACGTTTTCGACGACAACGATAGCGTCATCGACTAAAAGGCCTATCGAGAGCACCATGCCGAACATAGTCAAGGTATTAATAGAGAAGCCTGCGACAGCCATAACGCCCATGGTACCTAAAATAACCACTGGAATCGCAAGGGTAGGAATGAGGGTCGCCCGTAAGTTCTGCAAGAAAACAAACATCAATACGAACACGAGAATAATGGCTTCAATCAGTACCCGAGCCACTTCGCTTATCGAGATCTTAATAAACGGTGTGGTGTCGTAGGCGGTTACCATTTTCATCCCATCAGGGAAGTAGGGCTCTAATTCATCAACCGTTTGTTTCACGGCTTCAGCCGTCGCCAAAGCGTTAGCCCCAGTTTGTAACTGGATCGCAAGGCCCGTCGCTGGCTTACCATTATAGTTCGCTTGAATGGCATAATTTTCTGCGCCGAGTTCAACACGCGCGACATCTTTCAAGCGCACTTGCGACCCGTCAGGTAGCACTTTAAGCAATATGTTTTCAAACTGGTCTGGTTCAGACATACGCGTCTGCGCAATGATCGTTGCGTTTAGTCGTTGTCCTTCCACGGCAGGTGCGCCACCTAATTGGCCCGCGGCTACCTGAGCGTTTTGCGCACGAATCGCAGACTGTAACTCTGCGATAGTCATATTGTAGTTAACTAACGCATCAGGTTTAACCCAAATACGCATTGCATAAGGCGCACCAAAGATTTGCACGTTACCTACACCCTCAGTCCGAGACACGGCATCTTGGACATTAGAGGCGAGGTAATCACTCAAGTCTGTTTGTTCATAACGGTCATCTTCAGCCACCATCGCTAAGACCATCAGGAATGAGCTGCTGGATTTACTGACAGTAATACCTTGTTGCTGTACTTCTTGAGGCAACTGCGGTGTGGCTTGAGAAAGCTTATTCTGCACTTGCACCTGTGCAATATCCGGATCGGTACCCGAGGCAAAGGTTAAGCTGACGGTTGCGCTACCGGCGTTACTTTGTGATGAGAAGTACAGCAGGTTATCAACGCCTGTCATATTTTGCTCAATCACCTTAGTCACCGTGTTTGAGACGGTTTCAGCATTGGCGCCTGGGTAGTTGACCTGAATTTCTACTGCCGGTGGTGCAATGGTTGGATATTGCGCGATAGGGAGCTGGATCAACGAGATCGTCCCTGCGAGCATTACCAATATTGCAATCACCCAAGCAAATATGGGTCGATTAATAAAAAACTTGGCCATTATGTCATTCCCTTATTTGGAAGCTGGCTGTTGACCTTGTGACACAGTCACTTGTGCACCGGGTCTAATTTTCTGAAGGCCGGCGGTGACGATACGGTCACCTGCGTTGAGCCCGTCGCTAATTAACCATTCGTTGTCGATGGCACGTGCGGTGGTCACCATACGTTGCTCGACTTTATCTTCATCGTTAATCAGCATGACATAAGGACGGCCGCGCACGTCGCGTGTAACCGCCTCTTGTGGAATCAAAATAGCGTTATTCAGCGTACCTTCGCTGACTTTTGCGCGCACAAACATGCCTGGATATAAATTATTTTCAGGGTTCGGGAATTCAGCGCGGAGCAAAATAGCGCCGGTGTCTTGGTCAACACTGACCTCAGAGAACAGCAGCTCACCTTGCGTTTGGTAATCTAAACCGTTCAAACTCAGTGAGACGGGCGCATTACCATTTTTATTCGCCTCAATGCGACCCGATTCAATCTCTGCTTTTAATTCAAGGAATTCTCGGCTTGATTGATTAATATCCACATAAATTGGATCGAGTTGATTGATGGTCACCAATGGCGTGCTTTGTGAAGCGGTCAGTAAGGCACCTTCAGTCACGTTGGAACGTCCAACAATACCTGTGATAGGGGCTTTAACTTTGGTGTATTCCAAGTTGATTTTGGCACGTTTAAGCTGAGCTTCTGCTAATGCAAGTGCCGCTTTGTTTTGTAAGTATGTCGCCTCTGCCGAATCAAATTCATCTTGGCTCACAGCGTTGTCCGCAAGTAGCTCTTTTAGACGCTTTTGACGCAGTTCTGATACTTTTAGTGCGGCTTTAGCGCTTTCAAAATCCGCCTGTGCGCTGGCTACCTCAGCCTGATAAATGGCCGGGTCGATTTGGTACAGTTGCTGACCTTTTTCAACCTTCGTGCCCTCGACAAACTTACGTTCAAGCAGCACACCGCTGACTTGCGGACGCACTTCGGCTACGCGATAGGCAGAGGTACGGCCCGGCAATTCATTTTGAATTTCGACAGACTGTGTTTGGATGGTTAACGCTTCAACCGGTACAGCTTGTTGTTGTCCACCTTGAGCAGCCGCTTGCTGCTCATCACTACACCCGTAAAGGGTAGCGGAGGTGAGGGCAACAGCGAGCACCGCTGCAATAGGAGTATTCCGCTTTTTCATGAACGACCTCTAGTCATAACTATTATCATTTAACGTTTTAATTATACATACATACTTGTATGTTTGTAAATTTAATATGCGACGGGTAGCACGATCTTGCCGATAGCTTTTCCCGATTCAAGCAACTGGTGCGCTTGTTTCAGGGTGCTTGCCGACATAGCGTTTAGGCGCGTGCCTTCGGTTGAGCGGATTTGACCGCTATTAATAAGGTCTGATATCTGATTCAAAATATCTCGCTGCGCGCTGATGTCCGCGGTCTCAAATAATGAACGGGTATACATAAACTCCCAATGCAAGCTGATGCTTTTTTGTTTAAGCAGTCGAATATCCAAAGCTTGGTCAGGGTCATCAATGATGCCGATACGTCCTTGTGGTGCGATCACCTCGGTTGCCGTTTCGAAGTAGTCACCGCTGTGAGTTAGCAGGGCAATGTCGGTGGGTTGTGGCAAGCCATCGAGCTGCTGTTTGATGTCATCATGATGATTAATCACGTAATCAGCACCCAGTTGCTTTACCCATGCCTGAGTTTCTTCTCGCGATGCGGTAGCGATCACTGTGACATCGGTTAACTGCTTGAGTAACTGAATCATGATCGAACCGACCCCACCAGCGCCACCGAATATAAGCACGCAACGCTGGGCGTGGACTGATGGGACGTTTACTTGTAGACGGTCAAAGCTCAGCTCCCAAGCGGTCAATGAAGTTAACGGGAGCGCTGCCGCTGCGAGGTCATCAAGTGACTCCGGGGCGTGACCGACAATGCGGTAGTCGACGCAATGATACTCGGCATTGCATCCCGGCTTGCTAATGTCACCCGCATAGAACACACGGTCACCAATTTCGAAGCCACTTACGTGTTTCCCTTTATTTTCGACAACACCGACAGCATCCCACCCAAGAACTTTATAATCATCGGCTTGTCCAACACGCATGCGGATCTTGGTGTCCACAGGATTTACAGCGACGGCGGTTACTTTAATTAACAGTTCGTTGTCACCCACACTTGGCTTGGGGATTTCGATATCAACAAGCGCCTCTTGTTCGGTGATGGGGAGTGATTGTTTCACGCCTACGGCTCTCATCTGGTTTCTCCTTTTTGGGTGAGTGTGGTACACAATATGACTATACTACGTGGATTTTTCATTTTTGATTATTAACGAGAGAATAATGAATCATAAACTATTCGTTTTATTACTAACTTTAGTCCCCTTGTTGGCGACAGCCCAAGCGACTGACGCCGACTCTAATGACAAAGAGGCTCAACTCATCAAAACCATTGAGGACTTACGCGCTCAGCGAGGTGTCGAGTTTAATTATCACCGCGAATCAAAAGTCGGTGATACGACGCGAGTCGAAGAGTATTTAGGGGCCAACGAGGACGGTTACCGCTGGCAGCTCGTCAGTGAAAATCAACACACACCAAGCAAAGCGCGACTCGAAGAATACCGTGAAATGCGTGTCACCGAAGCGAAGGCGCGTGCTAAGGAAGAGGGGCCTAGCCAATCACTTGCCGATTTAATACGGGTTGATTCACTCGAATTTATCGGCGAATCGGTAGAGAATGGTCAATCAGTTTGGCAGTTTTCTTTCAAGCCAAAACTGGACGACTTTTCCGAATTCGCCGATGAGATCGAAGCGCGCATCACCTATCTACCTAATACTGATTTATTGCAGCGCATTGCCCTCAAAAATAAAACTGAATTTTCGCCTGCGACTTCAGTGACCGTCGAACATTTTTCAATGGAAATTGAATTTCAGCGTTTCGCTGAAAGGTATACCGTGCCTATCAGTATGAAACAAAATGCGCAGGGGTCTTATTTATTCTTCAAAGACTTTCACGATCAAACGTCGCGCACGTATTCCGATTACTCGTTAGTGCCTAGCGCAGACGAAAGCAACGATGAAAACGAGCTGAGTGCCGCTAACCCCTGCGGATCTTCTGATAACAAGGGCAGCCTCACGAGCTCGTGTTGAGCAAACGTTTTATCAATCTCTTCAAGATACGCGGCTTCTTGAACACGTCGTTTGGCAAGAAAAGCACCATCGGCGTCTTCAGGGAGGACGCGATTGACGAAAATACCACCGATAGGTAAGTGCTCAGCACGCAATGCTTTCATTGCGCGTTCAGTCTCTTGTATTGGCAAGCGTTCTGGCGTCATTACAAATACAATAGCGGTATGCTCAGCATCTTGTAATACACGGCGAGTACGTTGAAATAAGCGTTGCCGATTCAGCAATTGTTCGCTCACTGCCTTACTGCGTTCAGACAATCCATCACTGGCATGTTGGTCAGGGTTGGCCATCGGATTGTGAACATCTTTGCCTGATTTAGGTGATAGATGCTTCAATACGCCTTCAAACTCCTCTGAACGGTTCTGCGAACGCAACATACCTTGTGTCCATGCTGCCATAGCTTCCGGTAGCGTCAGTAAACGTAAGGTGTGGCCTGTTGGCGCCGTATCAAAAATCAATAGATCGTAGTCACGCTCCGATTCATAAATTAGTTTTGCAATACGCTCGAGTAGGGCGGCTTCTTGCGCTCCTGGGGATTGCTTCGATAAGCGCATTTGGCGTTCAACCTCAGGAAATAAATCAGGGTTCGTAAAACGCTTCATTTGCTGAGTGACACGGTCAATATGTGCGTTGACTTCGCGATCAGGGTCGATTTCGAGTGCTGTGACACGCTCGCTAATCGGCGTGAACTTATCACCAATTTTTACACCAAAAGCGTCAGCGAGACTGTGTGCCGGATCGGTTGAAACAACGAGTACATTTTTACCTTGCTTTGCTGCAAGGAGGGCAAGAGATGCAGAAACTGTGGTTTTTCCAACACCGCCTTTACCGCCGACCAATACTACCTTACGGTCGAGAATCGACTCCATAAAGACACCTCAAAGTCGCAGGCTAACAGCACCGGAAATGATCAAGGGGTGAGTGTTCCATTCCCATGCGTTGATGCCAATCATGAAAGCGCTCCAGCATTAAGGGCTGGAGCTCTAATGTGTAATAGGATGCGGGATTGGGCACCCCCATCATTTCGGAGAAGACCAGCATCATGAACAAATCATCTTCATCGCGCTTAGCACGCGCAATAGCGGATCGGTAGGGTGCGTTATAAAACTCGTTGACTAACTCACCCGCACGACTGAACCATTGTTGAATCGATTTGATATTCATGTTGCGCATGGTCTTGCTCCTTAAAGCCTATAATTAAGACTTTTGTTCTTTCTTAAGGTTCGATAAGGCCGATGTGGCTTCCAGTGCGATCCATACAGCGGCAATCAGTACCACAATATCTAAACCGAACAAGAACCAGTTTTCTTCCATGTAGAAACCTTTTAGCTGAATAAACAGCGCAAACACTGTCATAATCAGCAAGAAAATCAACGGCAATAAGGTCACGTACATTGGACGACCTAAGCGCACCAACATGACTGTGATAACCATCAAGGTCAAGCCAGCGAGCAATTGGTTCGTGGTACCAAACAGCGGCCAAATCGCTAAGCCACCTGAACCGTCTGATCCGGCGCCAAAGGCAAGTGCAACACATGAAATTACCGCTAATAATGTCGCTGGCAACGCTTTCTGCATCCAAGAGATGTTGTAGATATTCCCCCACTCTTGGAATATATAACGCTGTAGACGCAGACCGGTATCCATCGTGGTACCAGCAAACAAGACGGCCATTACCGTTAATAGGGTTTCTGCGATTTCGTTATCAAGTCCCACACCTTGGCTGATAATATTTGCGCCACCTTCAACAAACGCAGCAACACCACCTTGACCGAATGAGCTATATACAGCCTCCCAATCAGCAAGTGTCGCGAAGCCCGCACAGGCAGCGATAATCGTAGCGAGTGAAAGCGAGCCTTCACCAATTGCACCAAAGTAGCCGACAAAACGTAAATCGGTCTCTTTATCGAGCTGCTTGGATGTTGTACCTGACGCGACTAAGCCGTGGAAGCCGGAGATAGCGCCACAGGCGATGGTGACAAACAACAACGGCAGCATGGACGGTGTGTTTTCCGGCAGATTGGTGTTAAATGCCGGAGCGGTCATGTCTGGACCTAACAATAGCACCGCCGCATAGAGTAGAATCAAGCCAATAAACAATTGCAGACCGTTGATATAATCACGCGGTTGCAACAGCATCCAAACGGGAAGCAGCGAGGCGATTGCGGCATAACCAAATAAAATCAATACCCAGCTTGCATTGTCTGTCAGACCGCCCACGGTTTCTGGCAATGATAGTGGCGCAGAAGGACCGGCCCAAATCAGTAAATAAAGTGCAACAACGCCGAGAATTGAAACTGTGCCAAGACCCATCCATTTACGGAAAATAATCTGACCGATGATTAAAGCAACGAAAATTGCGCCCCAAACAGGGATGACGGAGCTTGGAAATTTCACCAAGAGGCCCGAGATCGCCGTGGCGAATACCGCATTGACCATGAGCAACACAAGGAAAATAACGATCATGAACAGCGTCTGTGCGCGCTTACTGACCACGTCGCCGGTTAAGTTACCCATTGATTTGGCTTTGTTTCGGTTACTTGCCCAAATAGCACCTGCGTCGTGTACGCCTGCGAAAAAGATAGTACCGAAAATAACCCATAAAAATGCAGGTACCCAACCCCAAATAACGGCGATGGCAGGTCCGATAATCGGTGCTGCGCCAGCAACTGAAGTAAAATGGTGACCCCAAAGAACGTACTTGTTGGTCGGAACGAAATCCACACCGTCTTCAAATTCATGAGCAGGTGTTTTGAAATTTGGGTCTAGCTTGTAGATTTTCTCAGCTACGAATTTTGAATAAAATACGTAGCCCAAGAACATCGCAGCTAGACCCAATAGCATCACGAATATTGCATTCATGGATGAAGCCTCTTGTTGTGGTTGATTTTGAGTTTCGCTACCCATTGTAGCGCAAATTCAACCTCAACAGGCATGCGACTAACGTCTAATAGACGTCAATTTAATTATCGACGCCGTTTTCCAAGGAGTCCCATGATAATCGAAATAGCAAAAAGAATAATGAAGATATAAAAGATAATCTTCGCAATTTCAGCGGCCGCACCGGCAATACCACCAAATCCAAACACCGCTGCCACGACGGCTATGACCAGAAAAATCAGAACCCAACGTAACATAATATCTCCTTATTTTATTAAAGGTTCACTATTACGTTAGTCGTAAATTGAGTCGATGGATCAAATAAATAGAAAAAAAGCCGTCATATTTTTCATATGACGGCTTATCGATAGCGCTTTAAAACCTAATTAATTAGTGAGCGGCGGCTGCCTCGTCTGCGGCTGCTTTGTCCTTCACTGGATCAGCATAGGTATCAATAGCAGGAGCGAGATAAATCGCGTTACTGAGTAGCTTTGCCGTGCCCCAGAAAAACGCACGGAAATTAACGTTGTCGGCAAAGCCTATGACACGGCCTTCACCGAAGCGGTGTGCGGCAATGTTAGTTTTACCCGCTAACACCGCTTGGTTGCGCTTGTCCGCATAACCACTCAGTAGCGGCTGGTCACTGTAATGAGCGACACTGACAAATGGACTTTGTGGAGACTCCATCGCATTCAACTCGTCCTTAAACACGGGCATGCTGCGATTAGGGAAGCCAAACATCAATGGATTTTCTGGATCAATGTCCATTTGGAAAATGGCGCCTGCGATGCGGCGTTGTGCATAGTAACTATCGCGGTCTTTATAAGTCAGTCCTGCGGTTGAAAACGCATCACTAAACGTTTTGTCTTCAACAAACTGAGTGTAGAGTAAGCCATTGCGACTCATCCATTCAGCGCCACCTTGTTGGCCAATTAATACACCGCCTTGACGCACCCAATCAGTTAAGCGCGCTATTTCGCCTTCAGAAAGGGTGTAGTAGCTACCATCCACCAGAATGATGTGACTGTAGCGATTCAAGTCAACGCGACTGATACGGTCGGTATCGACCATCGATAGTGGAAGACCGACGTGGCGATCAAGGTAATACCATGCTTCACCCGCTTCATAAAGGTTCACACCATCGCCCGTCAGCATCATTACGCTGGGTTCTTTTACCGGCTGAATATTGCGACTACCTAAATCAATGCCTTTTGGCGTAAGACCGGTTTTTACCGAATAAATGGTAACATTTTGCTGCTCAGCGATATTTTTCACGGCTGCAACTACATTTGACCAATTTTGATTTTGGTAAGCGCGCGTGACCACTACTGAGCCGGCCGACAAGTTAGCCGTTTGGCCATTGGTTGTTGGTAAATGCAAAGGTTTAAAACTCTGACGTGCGTGAACGTCCTGTTCTAGCAAGGCTTGCAGCATCGCAGGTGCTTTGTAGTCGTGCCAATCAAACGCGAGCGCATAGGCGTTGGCGTTGATAGGCACCGCATCACGCTGTGGCGCGTTCCACGCGGTATCATCGAGATTGATACGTCCACGGTAAGTGCTGAACTGCACGTTAAACGCCATGGGTAAGGTCCAGCCAGATACGTCATAAAAGGTATTGTCTGGGAAATCTTTTCGCGTGCTAAAGATGGCTTGAATCAGGCCGTATTGCGCCTGCTCGGCCGGGATGAAGTAACTCAAGCCTGCTTTAAATTGCTTGTTGTTAGTTTCAACATCCCGTTCCACACGATAACCATCGATACCATGTTGTTTAAGCAATTCAACGAGTCCGCTAAGACGGTTTACATCACTTGCACCGATCAGGTAACCATCAAAATTAGCATCATCGCCGGCTTCTATCGCGTCGTCATAAACACGTTCTTGGAAGTCAATAAAACGTTTTTTATTCGCATGAGCGCCATATAACGTGCTCAACGATGTGATGAACTGGTTACGAATAGTAAACGGGAAACTGACTTCACCGTTGACTGAGTCTTGCAGGTGACCACGGCTCGAGGCCTGCTCGAATAACACACCTACAGCGCCTTGAATATCGGGGTAAGTCGAACCCTTGCCATAGTAGAAGTCGTCGAATGATTCCTCGGTGTAATAGAGGTTGCCCAGGTTATCTAACGAGTCGGCATGGGCCGCCGCTAAAATTTCAGTAAGACGCACGTTTTCATCCGGTGTTAACGGGTTCTTGCGCGAAGGAATACCGGGTTGAAAGAAAAACGTGCTGTTCGTGCCCATCTCGTGAAAGTCAGTTAGAACGTTGGGCTTCCATTTCTGGAAGTTGGCGATTCGAGCGCGTGACTCGGGGTGTTGTAGCAATAGCCAGTCGCGGTTGAGGTCGAACCAATAGTGGTTTACACGACCACGGACAAACGGCTGGACGTGCTCACGAGACTGAGGATCAGCAACGAGATTTTTGCTGCGGTGTTGGTTTGCCCACTGTGCAAAACGTGCCAGTCCGTCAGGGTTAAGTGATGGATCAAGCAGTACAACGGTGTCTTGTAATGCTTTATCGAGCGCCGGGTTTTGAGCCGCAGCCAGGTAATAAGCAAACAGCAGGGCCGCATTTGAGCCACTCGATTCATCACCGTGAATGCTGTAACCCATATACAGAACTAAAGGCGTATCGTCGTCCGCATCACGATTAGGATCAGCGGCCGCCAAATGCTTTTCGCGCACCGCATCGATGTTTTTTTGATTGTCGGGCGATGTGATGGTTAATAGCAACAAGGGACGCTGTTCATGAGTACGTCCAGTTTCTTCAATCGTGATGCGATCAGATGACTCTGCCAACTGATACATATAGTGTACGATTTGATCATGGCGCACATGCCATTCACCCACTTGATAGCCTAGCGCCTCTTCAGGGGTGGGAATCGATGGGTTGTATTGCACATCTTGAGGAAGGTAGTAATCCAACTTAACTGGGTCGGTTTGCGCTACACTCACAGCAGAGCTGAGTAATGCGACACCCGCCAAGCAAGTCGTCAGTGCTTTTTTCAGCATTTGTTATACTCCTAGTTGTTATTGTTAGTAACAGACTAGCAGAAAACCTTGGCGCGTTGGATGAGTTTCGTTTAACGGCAAATCAAATGCTACTAACGACATACCACTAGGGTTTAACCTGCCGAGCGATGGGCTGTTGCAACGAGATCCAAGTGTCTGTGGCTTGTACCTCTTTAATGACTTGAATGCGGTTGATCAAAATGTCTTGCAAATCCTCAATTGATCGCGTCATTAATTTTGCGAAGATATTGTAATGCCCCGTGGTGTAGTGAGCTTCGGTTATTGCTTCAACGTGAGTAAGCTTTTCAATCGCTATGGGGTAATCGCCAGCCGTGGTTAGCGTGATACCGATAAAACAGCAGACGTCGTAGCCGAGTTTCTTGGTGTCGACGGTAAGACGTGTGCCCGTGATCAGTCCTAGCTTACGCATTTTTTCAACTCGGACATGCACTGTCGCGGTACTGACTTTTTGCTGAGTAGCCATGGTTGCGTAGGAAACACGCGCGTCGTTTAATAGCGTTTCTAAGATAAACTTATCGAGATTGTCTAATTTATAATTTTTCATGATTTAAAAGCTAATTAGTTAAATATATTTTAATTTATTGGTATAAATATAAGATAGCATTTCCAGAATTTCAATAAATGCTTTAATGGTATTGAATTGCCTATCTAAAGCGTGCTTTTCTTACTTAACAGTCATAAATCAGTTATCTGTTTAGGAGCACGTCATGTGGGAAGGCTATTTTAAAAAGCAACAACAAATTGAATTTATCAAGCGCGAGTTTCTCTCGCACCTCTGTCAACAAATGGAGTTAGTGAAGTGCGAGGGGCCTTTATTGACCGAACAAGGAACCGGGTTACAGGATGATCTCTCGGGTACTGAGCGACCAGTACCGGTGAAGGTGTCTGCGTTGCCTGAGAAGCAATATCAGGTCGTCCACTCTCTAGCGAAGTGGAAGCGTCAAGTGCTTGCTGACTATCGTGCACCCGTTGGGCAGGGGATTGTTGTAAACATGACCGCACTGCGTCCTGATGAAGAACAGTTAGATGAAACACACTCCGTGTTCGTTGATCAGTGGGATTGGGAGAAAGTTATCGCCGAAGAGCAGCGCAGTGTTGAGTTCTTAAAACTACAAGTGGAAAAGATCTACGCAGCGCTTACGGCAACGGAAACACGATTCCGCGCGATTTACGGAGGGTTACCGATACTGCCAAAGCATATCGTCTTTATCAGTAGTGAAACATTACGTGCGGAGTATCCTGATTTATCCGCCAAACAACGAGAGAATAAAATCGCAGAAATGTATGGTGCGGTGTTTATTCATGGCATCGGCGCAGCCCTAGGTGATGGCCATAAACACGATGAGCGCGCACCGGATTATGATGACTGGAGCACTCACTGCGAACACTATGGCACTGGGCTCAATGGTGATTTATTGGTGTGGAGCCCAAAGTTAAAACAGGCGATAGAACTCAGCTCAATGGGCATTCGCGTCGATGCTAAAGCACTTAAACGTCAGCTTGAGCTGACCGAGCAAACACATCGACTCGATTTACCTTGGCATCAGCGATTAGTTGCTGGCGATCTGCCGTTTACCATCGGTGGTGGCATTGGACAGTCTCGCGTGGTGATGTTGTTGTTGCAGGCAGAGCACATTGCACAAGTGCAATGCAGCGTCTGGCAACCAGGCATCCAAGAGGCCCTCTGATACGTATCCGAGTGTATGATTCAAGTGGAGTTGTATGATGAAGAAAGCACTCAGTGAGGCGGATACATCGCGCGTGATTGAAATGGCGTGGGAAGATCGCACGCCATTTGAGGCGATTGAGGAAATATACGGTCTTAACGAATCTCAAGTGATTAAGTTAATGCGTAAACATCTTAAGAGAACGGCATTTAAAAACTGGCGAGCGAGGGTGTCCGGCAGGACGACTAAACACCGAAAAATTCGCGGGTTTGATTACGGTCGAGGTTATTGTCCCACACAGTACAAGCAGTGATGGCCGTGATAGAATAGCAAGCATGCGCGAATATTTTAGAAATGGTCCACCGCATCGAGGTGGCGCAGATGTCAGTTTCGCAGATATCGTAAAATTGTTTGGATTCAATTCCGTGCGTATTGGCCGCTGGGTGACTGCGCAAGAACAGCAAGCTGCGGCCAATTTATTTTTTGATGCCCTGTGTGATTTACAGATGATATTGGGCGTTAATGAATCGGTAATCTCGTTGCGGGGAAGTTTGTCGATCAACTATGGAATTGGCGGTCGTCTTGGTGCGAGCGCACATTATATCCCTTCACGACGCCTATTGGCTTTGGCCAAAAATGCCGGAGGGGGAAGTTTAGCGCACGAGTGGTTTCACGCCTTCGACCACTACATTGCATCGCATTTATTCAGTTCGTCCACACGACCAGGGCGGTTTGCTAGTAAAGCATGGTTGCTTGATGAACCTGTGCGCTCACACCATCTTAATGAGCCACTTGTACTGGGGTTTCAGCGGTTATTTTTATCCAGAGATGGACAGACAGCAAGTCCACTGATGAAGCGTTGCATTGCTTTTGATAAAGCTCAAGGAAGCTATTATTTTTCGATGCCTGAAGAGGTCGCTGCACGATGTTTTGAACGCATCGTTCAGCAGCAGTCGTTGAAAAATCATTTTCTTGTGGCAGGCACCCTGAAAAGTAAAACGGCTGAGCTCGGGCTTTATCCAAAGCAAGACGAAGCCAACGCAGTGGCCGAGTGTTGGTTAGATTACTTTCAGGCACTGGGGCGGGCACTTGAACAGTCGCATTAGCTCGATTCGCGTTGCTATCGACGATAAGCAAATTATGCTACCCTGTGCAACCCATTGAGATGCTACCAAAAGCGAGGCAGTACGGTGCGTATTTTAATTCGTTATTTTTTCAGATTGGTGCGTTTAATCCTCACACCTTTTATGTTGATCATGGAGAAGTTGACAACGCCAAAAGGTATTGAACGTGACCAAGCTACGCAAGCGCGTGTCGAACAAGAATGTAAGCAGATAAGTTTGTATCAATTCAAAACCTGCCCATTCTGTATCAAGGTTCGCAAAGAAATGGCGCGATTAAATTTACCCATTGAGTTACGCGATGCTCAGCACAACGAGACGCATCGCACCGAGCTTGAAGAGCAGGGCGGCAGAGTGAAAGTTCCGTGCTTACGCATCACCCAAGATAGCGATGAAGCGCGGTGGATGTATGAGTCTGATGACATCATCCAGTATTTACGAGAGCGCTTTGAACACGCTTAATCATCCCGCCACTCGTTGTAACGATGCTTTTTAGCAAGAGTTCGCTCAACAACAAGCATGGTTCCGGCAGTCAACATTACGATGATACTGACAGTGTATAGTTTCGGGTGTTGACTCAGGAATGTTTGTGATTCGCTGAACAGCGTGTTCAGCCAGTCAGCGACCACAATAATGGCACTGATGAGTGCGATACTCACTCCACTGTAGATACTTGCTGCCCAAAGTTTACGGCCCCGCATACGTGTGTGATGTGCCACACTCATAGTATTCCAGTCTGATGATTTCATAAGGCCTCCAGCAAAACGCCGCTTTTCTATTGCGAATATCAAAATTATAGTTCGACTCGCTCGACGTCACTTGTGACATTCGTTAGATACGCTATACCAAATTGGAATATTTGGTGTCGTGTTTTGAGTAAAATTTCTATTAACAATTTCTACGAAGAAGATCGTATTTAGGATTGAATGTTTTTTATGAATTCGTCCAATGCAGCGCGATCCCTTGCTCTCGATTAATTCGCACAAAAGCGTTTTGGTGATAGCGCTGATTAAGCGGATAAGCGGAAGCGAGTGGCAAGTCTTTAATAGCAACACCGTGCTCTACCGGCCAGTCGCATTGAGGTGCGAGTGCTGAGGTGGGAAAAAAGTGAATACCAAGGTGACGTAACTGTTGCGTCAGTAGCAAATGTTGCTGGCTAAATGTAGCGCGATCACAGCGTTGACTGCCTGGATTATCAACCGTAATGATAGTCAACGAGTGACAGTTTGCAGCGTTTAATAAACGCTCAGCATGTAGGGGCGTGTGCAACGTTGAGAGGGTATAGCGGCGTCCCATGATATCAAGCCGATAGAGGGCTTTTTCATAGGCAGCATCGAGAGAACGAGTGTTAACCAACGGTGAAGCTATCCTTAACCCACTGGTGTGCCGTATCAAAGTCACCAACCAAGGTACCTAAATTACGGCCTGACCGATTTAATAGGTTATCACAGACCAGTCGGCTACGTTCGGGCGGCATATGCTGGATAGCGAGCGCTGATTGCGTCAACAGCGCAATTTGATCAACAAGACGGCGCGCATTAAACGGTGATGGCGGTTGCTTCTCGAGTTCCTGTTGTAAACGCTCAACCGCTGCGTCGTAGCTGTTGTATTGACCGCAGCTACGGGCAATAAAATCAAACCAGGTAGTCAGCAGTTCGGGATCTTTTTCACAGGCACGCAGCACATCTAAACATTGGATGTTACCGGAGCCTTCCCAAATCGCATTAATCGGCGCTTCTCGGTAGAGTCTTGGCATGGGGGTATTTTCCATTACGCCCATACCGCCTATCACTTCCATTGCCTCGTATGTTACCTGAGGCGCTCGTTTACATATCCAATATTTTCCGACGGGAACGAGCAAGCGTGTTAAGCGCTTGGCGTTAATGTCACTGCTATCAAGCCATTGCGCAATTGTTAGCGTCCAAAGTAGCGCACAATCACTTTCGATAGCCATATCACATAGGAGATTAACCATTAATGGTTGCTCAATGAGTCGTGCTCCGAATGCGCTTCGGTAGTGACAATGATGCAACGATTGCACAAGCGATTGCCGTAATAAGGCAGACGAGCCAATCATGCAGTCAAACCGTGTCATTGCGACCATATCAATAATAGTGCGTACACCTTTACCTTCGGACCCAAGCAAACGGCCTTCAACATCATTCAACTCGACTTCGCATGAAGCGTTCGACTGATTGCCCATCTTTTGCTTAAGCTGTTGAATATCGATGCCGTTGCGCGTCCCGTCCTCACGCCAACGAGGCACGCAAAAGCAGCCAAGCCCGTGCTTAGTTTGTGCGAGCATTAAAAATAGGTCGCTCATGGGCGCTGATAAAAACCACTTGTGACCATTCAATAAGTAGACTTCACCTTCACCGGCTGAGCCCTGTGGTGTCGCTTGCGACGTATTACTACGCACATCCGAGCCACCTTGCTTCTCAGTCATACCCATACCAACGGTCAAAGCCGACTTCTCATAAAAGGGAACGTCGCGGCTATCGTATAGCGGCTGCAAAAGTTGCTCACGCAATTGTGGGTATAGTGGACTTTGTTGGAGTACAGGAATGGCGGCAAATGTCATGGTAATAGGGCATCCGTGACCCGCTTCGAGTTGGCTATTTAAATAATAACGAATTGTTCGCTCAACGTGAGAATAAGGCACCGATGAGCGCCAAACACCGTTGTGAAGCTTTTGTTCCGCCGCAATCTGCATCAGTTCATGATAACTGGCGTGGTAAGCAATGTGATTGATGCGCGCACCGTAACGGTCGTGGGTGAATAACTCGGGTGGATAATGATTGGCTGTATAACAACGATCAATGTGTTGGGCACTGCCGAGCAGTGCCCCTAATTTAACCCGTTCGTCCTGTTCAGAATCCGATGCAAAGTGGTGAGCGCATTGCCGCAAAAAGCGATCACTTTGATACACATTGTAGTCGACGAGATGAGGTGGTTGATTCAGTGGCATAGTATGGGTGTCTAAAAGTTAATTAGTGTTATTGAACTCAGGTCGTGGGCGATCAGCGCCGAGCCAAAGATCTAAAGACTGGCGAAAGTCTGAGTCACTTTTCACTTGTTCAATAACGCGGTTCATATTGTTAATCGCATGCTGTCCCCACTGGTTATTACTGCAACCGACAGCGCCCAGTATCACTGAGTCGCTGTTTTCTTTGATCGGAATAAATACGAGCGGTTCAAAATCTGGGTTTGTTTGACCTTCCGTGCGTTGGAAGTAGGTCATCAGCATCTTATAATCGAGTGTGTAATCAATTCGACCCGTGGCAATCATCGTCATTAAGTTCATGTGCGCACCTTCACCCGATACTTCTTGGAAGTGGTCGGACGGTATCAAATAGTCCTCGACGATAGGTTGTAATTCACCATAACGACGTTCAATGGGTTGTGCGAAACGATAATTGCTTTGCGCCAAGTCAGTAAATGACAACGGTTCGCCGAACGCTTTAATTAACTGTTGAGCGTTTGACGCGGTCGTGATCACACCGTGCGGCGGGTACGCGTGTGTTACATCCGAGAAAATAAAGTCTTTGTTGTAATCACTGCCTTTAATTAAGCACGGAAAGCACAAGTGTTGGTTTTTTCGCATTAGCATGGTGATGCGGCGAGAGGGTAATTTACGCTTGCTTTGGGAGAGCGCGGGTAATTCGCGTTCAAAGGTATCGACTAATGTATCGCAAAAACCTTCGTGCTCGTATTCGCCTTGCCAGATATGGAAGGGCGGAGATACATTAACGCCCCAAATGATATCATCGTGCTGATCGGCAAAAGCCCACGAAGAAGCACACAACATAAACAGAACTGAAGACGCTTTAAGCTTAGTACCCATCATAAATTGGTTCTCTACGTGTTAGAGTCATATCTATCGTTGATTTTTTCTAACAAAAAATCAATATATTTTTAACTGTAAGTTATAGAGGCGAAAATGACAAAGATCGTTTTCAATCATGGCAAAGAAAGTGGCCCTTGGGGGCATAAAATCGAGGCGCTCGCGAAGGTTGCAAAAAGTCGAAACTTTGCGGTAGACAGCATTGATTACCAAGATCAAATGGACCCAGATGACCGAGCGGATCGTTTGACTCAATACCTAAATGACGATGAGGGTGACCACGTTATCTTAGTCGGTTCGAGTATGGGCGGATACGTTGCGCTAGCGAATAGTCAGCATAGCAAAGTCAGGGGGTGCTTTGTGATGGCTCCTGCGCTGTATATGGGCGGTAAAGTTGACTTCGATAGATTGCACCCAAACGGACCTGTGAGTGTGGTCCATGGGTGGCAAGACGATATTGTTAACTGGCAAAACAGTGTTAAGTTTTGTCAGCGCATTGCCGCTGAATTGCATTTAATTGACGATGATCATCGACTCATCAACCGTCTTGACGTCGTCGTGCGCGACTTTATTCTGTTTTTGGAGAGTATGGCATGAGCGACTTTGTACTCGATACGCGTCTAGCTACCGACTCGATTTTGCTGGCGCGCGGGCCGCTGTCACAACTGCGTTTAATGAAAGCAGCCGACTGTGTTTGGTTTTTGCTAGTACCCGAGCACAACGACGTGACTGAAATCACCCAGCTATCCGAGGGGGACCAGTTTAATCTTTGGAAAGAAAGCCAAGCCTTAAGTGAGTGGTTATTACAATATTATCCCGAGTGTAAGTTAAATATTGCTGCGATAGGGAATGTCGTGAGCCAACTTCACGTCCATCATGTTGTTCGCTTTCCTACGGATCCGTTTTGGCCAGCACCTATCTGGGGTCAGAAAATGAGTCGCTTTCATTCGGAGGAGCAGGTTGAGGCGATACGTTCAGGCTTGAGCGACTGTTCTAAATTTATTTTGGTTTGAGCTGATCGATAATATCGGCAAAACCGTTAGATAAGTCATGAAAAAGCACTCTGCGTTGATACATATGAAGCAAGCAACCGAAAACGCTCACCGAGCGGCGGAGCAGACGGGGTTAATGCATCCCCTGATGCGAGCTGATGTGAGCGTAGATGATTACTTGCATGCGCTCAATGGGCTTTATCATTGGTTGGATAAATACGAAGTATGCTTGCAAACTTGGTTACCTAAGCAGACGGAGCGTTCGGGGGATTATTATTATCAGCCTCGTACCAGCCATATTGTCAGTGACATTCATGCGTTAGGTGGGTTTACGCCGCCGCCGCAAATACATCATGAGCAAGCTGTATCGACATACCAAGCTCTAGGTTATGCCTATGTCATCGAAGGCAGCACTCAGGGCGGACGCATGCTCAAGCAGAGACTGGAGAATGTCTTGGCGCTTGATGACAGAGCAACAAATTATTTTAGTTTTTATCAGCAGGGTAACTGGCAACGATTCATTCGTGGGTTCGAGCATTTGTCACTTACTGATGCACAACTTCAGGAAATGACAAACGCTGCACTCAGCGCATTTCGCTCATTCACAGATGTTGCAGAGCAAGTCGAGCAACGTTTTGGCTCAAAAGTAGCTTATTAAATATCTAGGTGGTGTTCGTGCCTGAAAGTAATTCGGTTTCATATCAACAGGCCATGGAAAACTGTGCCAGAGAGCCCGTGCATGCACCACAGTGTGTGCAGTCGATTGGTTGCTTACTCGCCATTGACATAAAGGGTGAGCATATTGTTGCGGTAAGCGAAAACAGTGAAGCAATATTACGTCGTTCTGTTAACGAATTAATGGAAAAGCGCTTGGATGAGTGCATGTCGGATGATTTTATCAGTCAGTTTAGCGACGCGAGGCAACGATTAAAGAATGGCTCAGAGCACGAGATTCTGGCATGGTCCGACGGCCAGCAGGATTTTTTTTCGCGAGTTTACTTTAGTCAATCCTGGCTGGTGATTGAGACAGAACCTGACAGTGCAACGTCGGATTTGAAACGCTCATGTTACTTTGATAGAGCGCTGCTTGATATTTCAAACGCTAAAAATGTCGAGCAAACAATGCAAAAGCTGTGTCAGGCAATTGCTGAGTTAAGCGGTTACGAGCGTGTTTTAGTGTATAAATTCGACGATGACTGGAATGGGCGAGTGGTTTGCGAGCACACTGCTTGCGAGGCCATTGAACAATACATTGGACTCAGTTTTCCGGCGAGCGATATCCCAAGCCAAGTGCGTGAACTGTATCGAGTTAACCCGATTCGCTATATCGCTGATGTAGACACCGAGGATGCGATGATCCGTTACGCCGACTCACTCTCGCCAACGCGGCTCGATTTGTCGCTCGGAACACTCCGTGGCAAATCGCCCATTCATACAGAATATATGAAAAATATGGGATTACAGCGCTCAATGTCGGTCGCTGTGTTTGATCAGAGCCAGCTTTGGGGTTTGGTTTCCTGTCATGGCGTGTCAGCGCAGCAATTGTCGTATTCGACACGACTCAACATTCATTCGCTAGTAAAACTAGCCGAGCAGCGTTTGATGCTCCATAAACAATTTGAAGCCGACCGTTTCTTTGATCGCGTTGAGGAAAGTCGCAAAGCGCTTCTCGATCGTAAACGCGAAATTAAATCGCCGCAGCATCTTTTAGAAGACGAAGGTGACTATTGGTTGAAACTGTTTGAAGCCACTGCGGTGGCATTGATCACGACTCAAACTCATCGCGTGGTCGGTGACGAAATTGATGTATCAACGCTACAAAAAGTTAGGGTCTGGCTGAACGAGAACCATGGTGTTACCGGGCTGTTTACCGAACGCGACTGTCGCTTATCTGAACTGAGGCAAGCGATTCCTGAACTTCCTTATTGCGGCGTGCTTGCGGTTTCAATGCCCGTTGATAAACGTAACCAAGGTTGGTTGGTATTTTTCCGACAACAAGAAACTGAAGTGTTTCGTTGGGCGGGTAGTTTAGAAAAAGGGGACGTACGTGAGTACCAAGGGCGGCAAGTACTTTCGCCGCGAAACTCTTTCAAGCAATGGCAGCAAGACGTGGATGGCTATGCACCCGTATGGACAGAGATTCAGGTTGAAGCGGCTAAAACGCTCGCAGAAGATCTGGCCATCGGAGCGTCTGCTTTCCAAATTGAAAAGTTGAATCAAGAACTAACGGAAGCGAATGAGCGTCTGGAGCATCTGGTGCACACCGATGCGCTCACGCAAGTTTGGAACCGTTATCATATGGAACAAACCTTAGAAGAAGAAGTAAAACGGTGTGAGCGTCATGGTAGAGACCTTTCCGTTATTCTATTAGACATCGATCACTTTAAACGTGTTAATGACGACTACGGTCATGATGTGGGTGATCATGTACTTAAACTTATC
Source organism: Idiomarina sp. UBA3162 (assembly GCF_002364475.1). NCBI lineage: Bacteria > Pseudomonadati > Pseudomonadota > Gammaproteobacteria > Alteromonadales > Idiomarinaceae > Idiomarina > Idiomarina sp. UBA3162. The sequence goes on along the minus strand of NZ_DEYI01000057.1, from coordinate 31,135 downwards.
AGTGAGGCGTTGGACAAGTGGTTACGCAGTAGCGATGTGTTTGGCCGTTGGGGCGGCGAAGAGTTTTTAATCATAGCCCCAGAAACTGATCTTGAGAGTGCGGGTCAACTGGCTGAGCGATTACGACGGCGATTAGCGAATCTACAATTTGACAAAGTTGGTCAAGTCACGGCAAGCTTTGGCGTAGCCCAACTGTCGCGCGCTGAAAGTCGTAACAGTTTGGTTAAACGCGCTGACAACGCGTTATACCAAGTCAAAGAGTCTGGACGGAACAGTGTGGAGGTCTCGCCAGGCAAATAATAAAAGGAATAACACATGTGGCCTCAACTTGAGTGGTCAACCCGTTCTGAGCTTTTAAACCTTGCCGAACAGGCAGGGCGGATCATCGCTCAATTTGAATCGGTTGAGGTCAATAGTGTAACGGCTCAATCGTGGCTGAATGAAAAGCAGGCAGCCAGTATTGAGTGCGAAAATTTAAATGCCCACCGCATTAACCTCTCGGCACTGTATGATCATATCGACCTCTGGGACCCGCTAAACGAGCAGGCGTTAAAAAAAGCACACCGGCAATTGATGCTCAACTTGAGTATGCGTGCAGGTCAGTACCGCGGCACTTCAGTCGCTATCTATCATCACGGCCGTAATATTTATGCTTCACCACCCGCCACGGGGATCGCACGAACACTCAGCGAATTATTTACTGAACTCAATGCCGACCATTGTCATCCACTGTATCGCGCTGCATTGTTTTTTGATGTCTTTGAAAGTTGGCAACCGTTTGCCGAAGCGAATGGGTGCATCACACGATTCTGGCTTACCTTATTGATGCGTTCTTGGCACCCACTTTTTCAATGGCTCAATATTGAGCAAAATTGGCTGGCATCAATAGATAAGCTGGCAGAAGCGCGACAGGTTGAGCGCAATGAGCGCTCTGAGGCGTTTATCCTGTGGCTAACCGGAGTACTCCGAACCAGTATGAGTGAACTTGCGCAGAAATTAACGAACTGCAGTGAGCAACCAGGGGCTGATGCGCAAAAAGGTTCGGATAAGTTTTCGGATGTGTGTTCGGTGAAAGGTTCGGAAAAGTGGTCTACGGCCCGCAAAGTACTGTTTCTAGTCAATAAAGAACGGGGTATTAGCGCGCAACGTATTGCCGAACTGTTGGGCTTGAGTTCGAGAGCCGTCGAGAAGCAGTTTGCCCGACTCAAGCAACAGGGTAAGCTCGAACGCGTGGGCAGTCCACGAGGCGGTTATTGGCGCGTTATGGTTTCTCCGTCGCAACAGTTATCGTTACCGGAATGCTAAACTGCTGTCGTATTTTTTCAGCCAAGGTATGTTGCGCTGGCGCTGAGCCATGCACCAAACGAACCGCTTGGACGGGGAATGCAGCACCGCCAATGAACGCGAGTAATTCTTCTTGATCAGCATGGGCGGAGTAACCGGTGAGCGTATATACCTGAGCATTTACTTTTCTTTGTTGTTGGTTGATAGTCACTGATTGGCCCGCAGCCGCTTGTTGAATGTGTTCACCCAGCGTCCCTTGTGCTTGGTAACCCACAAACAAAACATCAGTGCGAGGATCTTCTATCAACGCATCGAGATAGTTAATAATTCGCCCACCGGTACACATGCCTGAGCCTGCAATAACAATCACTGGCTCAGCAGTGGATTTGAGACGGTTTACTAAAGCGAGGTGTAAGCTATGCTCATCCACTGGGTGCGCGTGGCTAAAGTCTAACGGATGTCGTCCATTAGCTTGGCGAGAACGGCTGGTTGCATCCCATAGCGCTTCGTGACGCTGGTAGATATCAGTTACTTTGTTTGCCATCGGTGAATCGATAACAATCTCGGGAAACTCGGTGTCCTTTGAAGACGCGTGTTGGTGCCAAATTTGTTCAAACTCATAGAGCAGCTCTTGTGTTCGACCAATGCTAAATGCAGGAATCAAAATGGCGCCACCATCGACAACAGCACGTTTTATAATCGACTCGAGTTGTTGCGTTCGTTGACTGCGGTCACCATGCGAGCGATCCCCGTAAGTACTCTCTAAAACAAGTAAATCAGCGCGTTCAAGCGGTGTTGGATCGTTTATAAGAGGTGAGTTGCGGCAGCCCAAGTCGCCGGAAAACACAACACGTTTATGCAACGGCTTAATATCAAAACAGAGATAAGATGACCCCAGTATGTGGCCTGCCTCCTCGAACGTGACGCTAAGTGAGGGTAATACATCCAACGTTTGACCATATGCACAAATGACCACATGCCGCGCAAGCAATGTGTTAAATGCTGCGAGTGCGCTTTCGTCGCGGATGCCCGCGAGTTGCAGAGAGTCGCCCAGCACCAATTGCATTAATGCAAGTGAGGCTGCCGTACAGTAAATCGGGCCACGATAGCCCAGCGCGAGCAACTGCGGTAAACGGCCGACATGATCGAGGTGTGCATGAGTAATAAACACAGCCGCCAAGCTATCGACATCGACATACGGCGTTAAGTCATCCTCTTGCGTGATACCCTGAAACGCACCGCAGTCGATCATCACCGTTTGTCGCGCGTTTAAATGCCACAAGTGACACGAGCCTGTCACCTGCCAAGTGCCACCTAAATGCGTTAAACGGATTGGCCACTCGATGGATAGTTCACTCACAGTGTTTAGCCTTATTTACTTTTTTTGCATAGTGTAGCTTAGTTTAAGTGACTGACACGGAGATATAGCCGACATCGTGTGTAAGCCTGAGTCACTCGCATTGCGCAAGCTTAACCAACACCCGTAGAATAGCGGCTTGCTGTTTTTGATGAAAAGGAAGTTAACGTAGTGAGTCAATTATGCAGTCGAGTGGCCATGGTGCGCCCACATCATTTTCGCAGTAATGAGCAAACCGCGGCAGATAATCGTTTTCAGCAGATCGACGATGCGCGCGTCGAAGCTGCGGTGAGTCGCTATGCGCGGGAAGAGTTTGATGCCATGGTGGCACAGCTGAATCAGCAAGGGGTTCGCGTTGAGATTTTTGACGATACCTCGACCGAAACACCGGACTCGGTGTTTCCCAATAATTGGTTTACCAGTCATGCGGACGGCACACTTGTATTGTACCCCATGCACTGCGCTAACCGCCGGTTAGAGCGACGTACCGACATTATTGAAAGCTTAGAACACGACTATGTGATCACCCGCACTGTTGATCTCACAGCCTATGAGTCACAGGGATTAAGTCTTGAGGGAACTGGTGCGCTGGTGTTTGATCCTCTGAGTAAGGATGTTTACGCGGTGCGCTCGCAGCGAATGAGCGATGTCGTGTTAGCAGAGCTAGGTCAGCACATCGATTGTAATCCTGTGGTGATTGATGCGCATGACCGCGAAGGCGTACCTATTTATCACACCAATGTGCTCATGAATGTGGGTGAGCATATCGCCATGTACGCACCGGAATTAGTCGCATCGACTTATCGTGATGACTTGGCACAGCGCTTAGCGTATGGCGATCGATGCGTGATTGAACTCACTGGCTCACAAATAGAGTCGTTTGCTGGTAATGCCTTGGAGCTCATGGGGCGAGAGGGTCCGATATTAGTGTTATCACAAACGGCGGTAAAGGCATTAACCCAGCAACAAAGGGATCAAATTGAGCAAAAAGCGCGTATGCTAATATGCAACCTGCCAACGATAGAGCAGGGCGGAGGCTCCGCGCGCTGCATGATAGCGCAACTACAATGGCAACCAAGATAGGATACTTATGGGCTCAAAGGCGATACCTTATTATTATTTGTGTGGCGCGCTCGTCGCGCTATTACTGACCTATATACTTCCCACCTGGCCATTAAAAATTGCCTTCGGTTGGACCTGTATCGCCTTAGCGCTAATCGCCTCTGCTTATTGGTTGAACACCGCTCGATTGTTTCGTAAGAAAGCGAACGGACGTATTCCTTGGTACATACGTTGGTCATTGATCCCGTTCCTGATTGGTGTACGCGTTTATAACGCCATCGCACGTCGGCAAGATGATTTACCAGTGTTTCAAAAGGTCGCGGATGGAATCTATGTAGGAAGACGCTTATTCAGCGGCGACCTGAAGGCGATCAAAGACGTGCCGATTAATGCGGTACTCGATGTCACGGCTGAATTTGATGCGCTTGACTGGTCGGCTGAACGCGCCGAGGTTAATTACTTAAACGTTCCGGTGCTTGACCATTTGGCGCCGTCTCACGAACAAATCCATCAAGCCTTGCAGTGGATCCACGAGCAACAACGGCAAGGCCACAATGTATTAATTCATTGCGCCTTGGGGCGTGGACGTTCAGTGTTTATGGCGGCCGCCTATTTACTGGCGCACAGTAATACGAAAAACATCGATGACGTGATGAAGAAAATCCAAGGTGCGCGTAAAGTTGCGCGATTAAATCATCAACAAAAGAAGGCACTGCAACAGTTTATCGATGAACACCAAGAGTTGATGATTAAGCGTGCGTACATTGTCGCTAATCCGGTATCCGGTGGCGGTAAATGGAGTGAATATGCACAGCCGCTTAAGGATACGCTCACACCGTATTTCGAGTTAACAGTGATTGAAACGAAAGAAGATAAAAACGGTACCGAATGTGCACGTGAGGCGCTTGAGCAGGGCGCTGAGTTGGTCATTGCTTGTGGCGGCGATGGTACACTGACTGAAGTGGCACGTGCGCTCATCGGTTATGATTGTAAGATGGCGATCGTACCCATGGGCACAGCAAATTCCTTGAGCCAGGTGCTATGGGGACTCAGTAGTAAACTGAGCCCAGTGGATGTCGCCTGCGAAACGATTATTGAGGGTCGCTGTAGGCAAATCGATTGTGGCTGGGTCAATGAGCAATTGATGCTTTTGTGCGCTGGCGTGGGCTTCGAACAGCAAATGATTGAGCAGGCAGATCGCAGCGCCAAAGATAAGCTAGGTCAGTTAGCGTATATTCAAGGTTTATGGCGCGCACTGAGTGAAGATAAACAACTGCAGTTGCAAGTAACCATTGATGAGGGTGAAACCGAAACGTGGGAAACAGCCAGTTTGATTGTTGCCAATGCGGCACCGATAACAACCTTGTTGGCACAGGGCGATGGTGAGCCCGTGATCGACGATGGCAAACTGGATGTAACGTGGCTCGATTCAGAGCAGGGTGAGAGTTCACCGGTAAAAAGCCTAATCGAGCTCTTGTACGCCAGTATTACCGAAGACCAAGTGGGGATGAATACCCATCACACACGCATAAAGCGTATTCACCTAGCACGCTGTGATGGTGAGCGCTTAGACTACGTCGTCGATGGCGAACCTTACTCAGCGGATGAGTTAGATATCAAGGTTGAAAAGCATGCACTGCAGATCTTGGTGCCTGATCGTATTGATTACTAGATAATCGAACGGGGCAATCGAGCCTAAAGGCCTTGTGAAATAGCGGTCATAAATCATACGAATAGAGCTGTGCGCGTGAGTTGTGGTATACTGTGTACAAATTAATCAATATTAAGTGAGTTATGATTGATTTCGTAGGCTGGTATAAGCAACCCGAATTAGACGGTGTAAATCCCCGCACCGCACACCGCGCCATTACCGTGGCTAAGTTTCGCGCCAAACTGTATCGCAGGGGCAGCTTTCTGCTGCGTCAGTGCGCCCTGTTGTCCGTTGTGGCGGCACTTTTAATTCTACCGAGCTGGCACCACTCAGTGATAAGCGCGGTGATTATTATTAGTTATCTTGGTTTGGCGAAATGGCTTAACATCCGAGCTTATCGCACCTATGCACTGCCATTATTGCCACAGGCAGTGCAGGATGCCTCCAAGTACTAACAACTTAGGCTATTAACCACAACACGTCGAAATATCGGTTTTTTCGCCCGCTTTAACCGCATGGGCGTCTTTGATAATCCTCAGCGCTGAACGTAATACAATGATCGCGATGACCGTGGCTATCAGTAAATCTGGCCACGCCTTGTTAATCGCGCTCACCATCCATGCTGACAGAATGACACCTGCGTTCATCAGCATATCGTTACGCGAGCAAATCCAACTGGCGCGGATATTAATATCGCCATTGCGAGAGCTATACAGCAGAGCAAAACAAATGACGTTTACCAGTAATGCTAAGCCGGCTATCCATAGCATCATGTTGGCATTGGGTTCGCTGCCCCAAATCAACCGCTGTGCGACATCACCGAGCACCAACAGAGCAAGGGCGGTTTGTAATATGCCATTAAAAATAGCCGCATTTGCCTTGTATTTTATCGCCTTACCCACGGCATACAAACTCACCGCATAAACTAAGGTATCGGCAAGCATATCCAGTGAGTCAGCAATCAAACCGCTGGATTCTGCTATCCAGCCCGCAATAAACTCAACAAAAAACATCACGCCGTTAAGCACCAATACGGTCCAAAGAAGGCGTTTTTGGGCGCTATCCATTTGCGCCTGTGTATCCGAGGCTCCGCCACCGCAGCATGAAGACATGTGAACATCCGTTAGTAAAAATCTTGCCACAATTGTATCAAAAAGCGTTGAGGGAAGGGTGCCTTATTGCGGTAAAAAAGGTACATTAACGCCGAACTTAACTAAGCGAATAAAAACAATAAGTCATGAAACAATATAAATTTCCATTTAGTAAAAAGGAGCGAGTCATTCGCTTTTTTATCTCTGCTAGTACTTTATTGCTCGGTGCTAGCATCATGTATTTATATAACGACTGGACTTATTTAGGGGGAATTATCGGTTTAAGCATGTTGCCGCTTTACAGCATTTTTCTTAAAGCTCAGCGCCCAGAAACGATCAAAAACATGCTGTATTTACTCGAGGTGCGCGGTGATTATTTACGTGTGGGTATGGAGCAAATCCCAATCGATAAATTAAAACGGGTTGCAGTAGGGCCTTTAGATAAGGACTTTGCCGTTTTACAGTTTCCTTATAATCCGATGTATCAAATCGACTACAGCTTTCCGATACAACAACTGAATGACGTCCGAGCGTGGTTTCGCTCTGAATTACCTGATGTGGAATTGATAGAGTAATTAAGCAGGGAAAAGAGAAGAATTGGTCGGCGTGAGAGGATTTGAACCTCCGACCCCTGACACCCCATGACAGTGCGCTACCAGGCTGCGCTACACGCCGACCGAGGACAGCTATGTTACTGATTTATGAGCTAAGTGCAAGGCACAAATGCACTTAGCGCATCTGTTCGCTGTTATTTTAATCAGTCTCTAGCGCGGCCGCTGAAGCGTTTGAGATCTTTGAGTGCATCAATTAACACGGGAACCGTCGGTTCGGCGCCGTCGAGGCGGCTGAAGTCATCGCGACGATAGATATTGTACTGACCGTTGTTATCGAGCACAGTAATCAACGTTTGGTCATAGATAACGATATACGGACTGTAGGTTTCTACCAGAGGCCAGCGCTCACCGCCGTTCATCAGATCTTCACCATTGCTAAAGCTCTGCGTACCACCAGCACATGACATGACACGAGATAGGGCGGTTGGCATGAGGTCCATTAATCCGCCAATACTTTGTTGTGGTAGTGCGAAATCTTTTTCCCACAAGGTGACACGCATATTTTCAGGTTTAAACTGCTGCTGTCCGAGCAAACCTTCGGTGTTACTGGGCGCGAGGCTCGAGAGCAGTACACGTTGTTGGCCTAAGCTTCCGAGTATCGCGGGTAGGCGATCGATATCCTCATGGCTCAGCAGCACAACGTTGACCTGGTTCTCGTTGCGTGGATAAAAACTACTCAGCGGCTCAGCGTTCCAGTCGGCTTTAAACTGAGTAAGCCCGAGTTCCTGTGGCCAATTGGGCGATGTATGCCAGCTCACATCGATGCCAAAGTCCGCTAATGGTTTTAGGTAAGCCGGTGATATGTTTTGATTCTCGATGGTCTCTTGGTAAAAGTCGGGGAGACCATAAAGTAACTGGAACAGCCCGCCTTCACGACTGGGGTGTGCCAGTAACTGAATATCCACTTGAGTTAGGCCGTTGTCGTTGGCTGCTTCACCGACACGTTGTGACTGTTCGGCATTCAAACGATCAAATACAACCAGTGTAATGCCCTTGGTTTGAGACGTTTTTGAGCACAGCAACGTATTGTGCGGGTAGCGTAAGCGAATATTTTCTGCCGACATCAGCTTTTGTTGCTGCGCCTGATAATTTTCCACTTCGATAAAGCCATGCTTCGACATCAGCGTTTTCGCTGTCGTCGGGTACGAGAGCGGGAATGTATCATCTTGCTGTGTTATCGGGTCATAGAGCTCGGCATCCGCCCAAACGTGAATACTGTGGCTAGCAAAAAAGCACAATACAAATACCGTGGTGGCCGGTGCGCCAAGTCTACGATGCTGAAGTTCCGAAAGGTGTTTCCACGTGTAGTTAGCAAGCAATAGTTCAAAGCCTAGCAGAATAAGAAAGCCCAACATGATCATTAAAATGATGACAAAACTTGCGCCAGTAAATGCGGCCTCGGCATCTTTCGCCATTTGTGCAAGTGAATAGGCGTTCAGGTGATACCCGTAGTGGCGGAAAAATAGTGCATCAAAGATAAGCGCGACGATGCCAAGGGAGCTAATGAGTGCCGCGATACTGCGTAACACTTTGGAGTAGGGAATCAGCAGACAGAACGGAAATATCAGTATGATAAAGAACACGAATGGCAGAAACGCAAAGTGCCCGATCCAGTTCACAATGAGATAAACGGTACTGATGAATGTGGTCGGCGACGGCGTTGAATCAATATAGATAATGCCGATAAGGAGACACAAAATAATGTTGGCGAAGGTAAACCAATGACCCCAACTAATCAGTCGTGCAATTTTATCGCGACGTTGGTTCTTTCCCATTCTGTGTCTATCCCGTGCTACAATCTGCCAAATAGTCTAACACAGCGATTTTGCAAGGATAGTCCTAGTTATGCAACTGGCCATTGAAAATAGCATTATTCACCAGTTTTACAGCCATGATGATCAAATTGGTTTGCGTCTCGCGCCAGAGCCTTTGTCTGATGACGAACAACTGCACGAGTTACTCGAGGAACTGACCACGGTTTATACCAGTAAACCAGCTAAAGGCTACGCCAGTTTCTTAACAGAGGCCGACGAGGCGGAAGAAGTCAGTGACTTCCCCGTACTACTCAAACAGTGGCAAGCGCAAGCGTTAGAATTTGTTGAGTTGAGCCAACAGGCGGCCAAATTACTGTTAGAACAGCTCCAAAACTATCAAATGCTTGAAGCGGGCTTTTTATTAGTGACGCGGTATCAACACTTAAGCACTGATTATCTGTTGGTGGCGTTTTTACCAGTAAAGGTGGGCGTGACGATTAACCCTAATTTGGCTGTTGACCGGTCATCGCAATTAGATATTAGTAAAGTGCAACTCGCAGCGCGGATTGATCTGACTGAATGGCAAACCGATCCCGAGAGCCAACGCTATATTTCCTTTATCAAAGGTCGTGCTGGACGCAAGGTATCTGATTTTTTCTTGGATTTCTTGGGTTGTACCGAACGGTTGGATGCGAAGTCGCAAACTAAACGCTTGGTGGATGCAGTAACAGAGTTTGGTAAGCAGGCCGAACTGCCACCGGAGCAACGTCAATCGCTCAATGCGGTGGCTTATGAATATTGCGATCAGCAATGGAAGCAGGGCGAAGACGTTAAGGTCAAAGACTTGTCGGAGCATTTCTCCCAAGCACAGCCGACCGAGCGTAGCTTTGAAGAGTTTACGCAAGCGCTGACGCAAGAGGATAAACCTGCATTAGATGAGTCTTTCCCTACGGATCGATCCACGTTGCGGAAGTTGGTTAAATTTCAAGGCCAAGGAGGCGGCGTGAGTGTGGCATTTGATCATACTCAGTTAGGTGAACGTGTGGAATATGATGCCGAGACAGACAAACTAACGATTCATGGCACCCCGCCTAATTTGCGTGATCAATTGCGTCGTTACTTTGGTATCGATTCTTGAAGGGTATGGACTCTTAAGGGACTAGAATTGCAAAACGCCGCACTGCGGCGTTTTGCAAATAGGCTTTCTTACTGTTTGTCCGCGTGAGGAACAATGTTTGAGGCATGTAGTCCTTTTGGACCTTCCTCAAGTTCAAACTCTACGGTTTGACCCGCTTTTAACGTGCGATAGCCTTCCATATCGATTGTTGAGTAATGAGCGAAAATGTCACCCTCGCGGTCCTCACTCTCAATAAAGCCAAAACCTTTGGAGTTGTTGAACCATTTGACTTTTCCGGTTGCCATACATCTACTTCCTTCTTCTATCGAAAAGAATTTTGTTATTATTAGATTGGGTTGTCTTAGGTGTGGTTGAAAATTCCATCAGCCAACACCATGTTTTACTCTAGGACACAGAGTATAATAGTCAAGTAGATGTGATGAAAAAATCGACATTTTTGTTAAAAAATTAAACAAAAATTGTCCAGCGCGATTAGACAAATCAGCTATAGTGATAATAGGTTGTTAATTCATGAGCCAGTTTGATCATCAACACGTATATGATGTTGAGGAAGACAGTAAACACGAACTGAAACCACCCTCGATGTATAAGGTCATATTGAATAATGATGACTATACACCGATGGACTTCGTAATCGAGGTGTTGATAAAGTTTTTTCGTATGAACAATGAAAAAGCGACCGACACCATGTTACAAGTGCACTATAAAGGTAAAGCGGTGTGTGGCGTGTATTCAGCAGAGATAGCTGAAACTAAAGTGGTGCAGGTAAATCAGTACGCTCGTGAAAACCAGCACCCTTTGCTCTGTACCATGGAGCATGAGTAAGATTCGAGCACAGCCGTAGTACGGTAAGGAGAGTGGTATGTTAAACAAGGCGTTAGAACTTACCTTGAACGATGCGTTCAGACTGGCGCGTGAGCGTCGTCATGAACTGATGACGGTTGAGCATTTGCTCGTGGCTTTGCTCGATAACCCAGACGCAGCTGAAGTGTTACGCGCCTGCGGACTCAATTTTGAGCAGTTGAAAGAAGAGCTGATTAGTTACATCGATCGCAGTACACCGACCTTTGATGACCAAGATGATGGCGCCGATACGCAACCGACGTTAGGATTCCAGCGCGTATTACAACGTGCTGTGTTCCACGTGCAGTCCTCGGGTAATGCCGAGGTGAGTGGCGCAAACGTGTTGGTGGCTATTTTCAGTGAACAAGAGTCACAAGCTGTTTACTTGCTAAACAAGCACGATATTACTCGATTAGATATCGTTAATTATATTTCGCATGGCATCGCCCGCTCGCAAGATGAGCCGATGGATGAACATATTGCCGATGAAGAGGAAATGGCTGCGGCAAGCGAAGAGCAGCAAACCCACCTTAAACGTTTCTGTACCAACCTCAATGTGCAAGCGAAAGAGGGTAAGATTGATCCACTCATTGGTCGTGATGATGAGCTCGAACGCTGTGCACAAATTCTGTGCCGACGCCGGAAAAATAATCCATTGTTAGTGGGTGAAGCGGGTGTCGGTAAAACGGCCATTGCCGAAGGCTTAGCCTATCGCATCGTCAATAACCAAGTGCCCGATATTCTGCAAGAAGCCGTTATCTATTCGTTGGATATGGGCGGCTTATTGGCCGGCACAAAGTACCGTGGTGATTTCGAAAAACGCTTCAAACAGTTGTTGAAAGAGTTAGGCGAGAAAGAACACGCTATCTTATTTATTGACGAAATCCACACGATTATCGGCGCGGGCGCAGCTAGCGGCGGCGTGCTTGATGCCTCTAACTTATTAAAGCCATTGCTTTCAAGCGGCCAGCTCAAGTGTATTGGTTCAACAACTTATACCGAGTTCAAAAACATTTTTGAAAAAGATCGCGCGCTAGTGCGTCGATTCCAAAAAGTGGATGTTAGTGAACCGAGCGTGGAAGATACCACGAAAATTTTGATGGGTTTAAAAGAACGCTACGAAGACCATCACGGTATTCGTTACACCCAGCCCGCGATCAAAGCAGCGGCTGAGCTAGCGGCAAAATACATTAATGAGCGTCACTTGCCTGATAAGGCGATTGATGTGATGGACGAGGCGGGCGCACAACAACGTTTGTTACCTCCATCTAAGCGTAAGAAAACCGTCGGTGTGCAAGATATTGAGGCGATTATCGCCAAGATTGCGCGTATTCCGGAGCAGTCAGTTTCACGTACAGACCAAGACATTCTCAAGCAGCTCGATCGCAACTTGAAGATGGTGGTGTTTGGTCAGGATGAAGCGATTGACAAACTGAGCTCTGCAATTCGGTTATCGCGGTCGGGCTTAGGTAATGAACATACCCCTATCGGGTCGTTCTTGTTCGCAGGTCCGACAGGCGTGGGTAAAACTGAGGTGACTCAGCAACTTGCCAAAGCAATGGGCATTGAACTGATTCGCTTCGATATGTCGGAGTATATGGAACGACACGCAGTCAGTCGCTTGATTGGTGCGCCTCCGGGCTATGTCGGTTTTGATCAAGGCGGGTTGTTAACTGACGCAGTGATTAAACAGCCTCATTCGGTACTGCTGCTTGATGAGATCGAGAAAGCCCACCCGGATGTGTACAACATCTTGTTGCAGGTAATGGACAACGGCACATTGACGGATAACAACGGTCGTAAGGCGGATTTCCGTAATGTCATTATTGTGATGACGACTAACGCGGGTGTGCGTGAGACAGTTCGTAAGTCAATTGGCTTTAAGCAACAGGATCACAGTCACGATGCGATGGCAGAAATCAACCGTACCTTTACGCCGGAGTTCCGTAACCGTCTTGATGGTATCGTGTGGTTTAACCATCTAAGTGAAGAGGTTATCTTGCAGGTGGTCGATAAGTTTATCACCGAGCTGCAAGCACAGTTAGACCGTAAAGGGGTGTCTCTTGAGGTTGAATCCAAAGCAATCGATTGGCTTGCGAAGAAAGGCTACGACAAGCAAATGGGTGCACGTCCAATGGGTCGTATTATTCAGGAGCACCTGAAAAAACCGTTGGCAAACGAAATCTTGTTTGGTCATTTGACGCGTGGTGGTCGAGTGAAAGTGTCGCTGGATAACAACGATGAACTGAAATTTGATTACGACAGCACCAACGAAGCGATTGAGAGCTAACTGCGAAATGCAGTCAGAAATAAAAAAGGGGCGTTTAGCCCCTTTTTTATTGAATCGTGATTAACGGGCGCGGAAGACGATGCGTCCTTTACTCAAGTCGTAAGGGGTAAGCTGAACGGTTACAGTATCACCCGTTAAGATACGGATGTAGTGCTTACGCATTTTGCCAGAGATATGTGCAGTCACCACGTGACCGTTCTCTAGTTCAACTCGAAACATAGTATTTGGCAAGGTGTCTAATACCGTACCTTGCATTTCAATGCTGTCTTCTTTCGCCATTAAAATCCTCTAGAATTTAACTAATGAGCGTACATTGTACGCATAGGGTTCATTTTTGTGTGTTAGATTTTACCGCTTTTTTCCATTGATTGCCAATAAGCCGTTCATTTGGTGTAAAACGGGCCTTGTAGTTCATCTTATCGCAGCTATCAATTTGGTATCCAAGGTAGAGATAATCCAGTCCCTGCGCCTCTGTCCACTCGATTAAACTCAAAATAGAGTAGGTGCCCAACGAGCGCTTGTGTTGCTCAGGGTCAAAAAAAGTGTACATCGCTGAGCTTGACCGCGTGAGCACATCTACGATACTCACCATCGTCAGATTGCCCTCGCTGTCTCGCCATTCAAAAAACTGTGGTTTCATCCAATCAGCATCACACCAAAGCCAAAATGATTCTGGGTCGGGTGGATACATCGCGCCATCGGCATGCCGCTTTTCAATAAAGCGACAGAACAGTGAGGTGTAATCAGTTTGAGGTTTATCGACAATTGAGAGCACGAGATCGCGATTTTTATTTAACACCCGTTTTTGGTTTTTGCTAAAGCTAAAATCACCGACCGGTATACGAAGTGATTCGCATGCTTGGCAAAACTCACAGTGGGGGCGATACACATCGTTATGACTGCGACGGAAACCATGGGCCATTAAGTGCTCATATAAATGGGCATTCATCGGCGTGTGTTCATCCGTTACCGTAACGATTAAACGCTCTTCCTGATCCTTGAGGTAACCACAGGGGCGGGAGCCTGTAATGCCGAGCTTAACACTCATAAATAACGACTAATATCTCCTAACGACCAAAAGTCGCCAGTTAGTGGGCGATCGCGTAACGCAAATAATTGCTCTAGAAAATGCTCGCGGGACATGGGTACCGCGCCGAGTGACGTTAAATGAGGATTTTCCATTTGGCAGTCAATTAATTGACCCCCGTGCTCAACAAAGGCGTTAGCGAAACAGTGTAAAGCCACTTTAGACGCGTTCGTCGCACGGTGAAACATACTTTCGCCGCAAAACAGACGACCGACACTGACACCATATAAGCCACCAACCAACGCATTTTCTAGCCAAACCTCGACCGAATGGGCATGTCCTTTTCTATGGAGCTCAATATACGCCTCACGCATGGGCTCGGTAATCCATGTGCCTTCATGCTCGGCGCGTATTGTTGCACATTCATCAATCACCTCTTCAAAGGCACGATTCAGTGTGACTCGCCAAGGTTGGCGTCGCATGGCTTTCTTTAACGAACGTGAGCAATGAATATCGCCAGGCACAAAAACAGCGCGAGGATTGGGGGACCACCATAAAATCGGGTCGTCGGCCGCAAACCACGGGAATATACCTGAGCGATAGGCACTCACCAAGCGTGCCTCGGAGAGATCGCCGCCCACGGCAAGTAATCCGTTAGGCTCTACCAGTGCCATCGACACTGGCGGAAAGCTGACTGAGCTAGGACTCAGTTCGACTATCATAGGCGGCGACTCACACAAGGATTACTTAGTTAATGCGTCCAGATAACGTTCAGCATCCAGTGCCGCCATGCAGCCCGTACCTGCCGAGGTAATGGCTTGGCGATACACGTGGTCCATAACATCGCCCGCGGCAAATACGCCCGGAATGCTTGTTGCAGTTGCGTTACCTTCAAGACCGCTTTGGACGACGATATAGCCGTTGTTCATTTCGAGTTGGCCGTCGAATAAGCCGGTGTTGGGTTGGTGACCGATGGCAATAAAGCAACCAGCAACGTCTAGCTCCGACGTACTACCGTCTTTTGTGTCTTTGATGCGAACGCCCGTCACGCCGGTGTCATCACCTAAGACTTCGTCTAAGGTCTTGTTCAAGTGTAGGGTGACATTGCCGTTTTCGGCTTTTTCCATTAAACGATCCGACAAGATCTTTTCAGAACGGAACGTATCACGGCGGTGGATAACATGGACTTCACTGGCAATATTGGAGAGGTAAAGCGCTTCTTCGACCGCAGTATTACCGCCACCGACGACACAGACTTTTTGATTCTTGTAGAAAAAGCCGTCACAGGTTGCGCAAGCGGAAACGCCTTTGCCCATAAACGCCTCTTCTGAGTCCAAACCGAGATATTTAGCGGATGCGCCGGTTGAGATAATCACTGAATCAGCCGTATATTCGCCAACATCGCCTTTTAAGCGGAAAGGGCGCTCAGAGAAATCGACTTTGTTGATATGATCGAACACGATTTCTGTGTCGAAACGCTCAGCATGCTGTTGCATGCGCACCATTAAATCAGGTCCAGTTAAACCTTCAGCATCGCCTGGCCAGTTTTCAACATCGGTAGTGGTCGTTAGCTGACCACCTTGTTGCATACCGGTGACCAATACCGGGTCAAGGTTTGCGCGCGCAGCATAGACTGCGGCGGTATAGCCCGCAGGCCCAGAACCCAAAATCAAAAGTTTACAATGCTTGGCTTCAGCCATGGTGTTGCTCCTACTACAGAATGTGTTTCAGTTATATGTTTAGCTATGGGGACGATTGTATGGATTGCAAGGAAAAGGCACAAGAACAACATAAAAAAAGCCCACCATTTTAGGTGAGCTTTTCTGTTCAGTTACGCTTACTTGTCTAATTATTTAGAAAGCGCTTCACGCGGGTCGATGTAGTCGAGGCTTAATTCTTCGCCTAAGTCATCGTGGACCGCTTTATAAGTGATTTTACCACCGTGCATGTTCAAGCCACGTAACAAGTGCTCGTTTTCTAACATGGCTTGGTTGCCTTTGTTAGCCAACGCGATACCGTAAGGTAAGGTCGCGTTGTTAAGCGCGATAGTTGAAGTGCGTGCAACTCCACCTGGCATGTTCGCAACACAGTAGTGAACAACATCATCAATCACGTATACCGGATCTTGGTGCGTTGTCGCGTATGAAGTTTCGAAACAGCCACCTTGGTCAATCGCAACGTCGACCAACACTGAACCTGGCTTCATGTTTTTGATGTGCTCGCGCGTCAACAGTTTAGGTGCCGCTGCGCCTGGAATCAGCACTGCACCAACAACTAAATCAGCTTCGCGTGAATATTTGTCGATAGCATCTACGGTTGAGTAGATTGTGGTGACTTGACCATTGAAGATATCATCGATCTCGCGTAGACGCGGCAATGAGCGGTCGAGAATGGTGACGTCAGCGCCTAAGCCCAACGCCATTTTCGCAGCGTTAGTTCCGACAACACCACCACCGATGATGAGTACTTTGCCCGGCGCAACGCCAGGAACGCCACCTAGCAATGTGCCGCTGCCGCCGTGTGCTTTTTCAAGGTAATGCGCGCCTGCTTGAATTGACATGCGACCCGCAACTTCGCTCATAGGTGCTAAAAGCGGAAGACCATTGCGGTTATCAGTGACTGTCTCGTATGCGATAGCAGTACAACCTGATTCAGCCAATAATTTAGTTTGTGTTGGATCAGGTGCCAAGTGCAAGAAGGTGTAAAGGATTTGGCCTTCACGTAACATCTTACATTCGTTTGGCTGAGGTTCCTTAACTTTGACAATCATATCAGCGCGCTCGAAGATCTCTTCTGGCGTTTCAACAATTGAAGCACCGGCGGCTTGATAGTCTTCGTTAGTAAAACCAATCGCAGCACCGCCGTTGTTTTCAACGATAACGTCGTGGCCATTCGCAACATATTCGCGAACAGCTGCAGGCGTTAAACCGATACGATACTCGTGGTTTTTAATTTCCTTAGGAACACCTATTAACATACTCACCCTCTATAATTGACACGCATTGAGTGCGTTTTATCTGCTGATGTGATTGGTAAATTTCGTGGCGCAATTATAGACTGAAAACAAACTGGATTACGCACTTTTTTTAACCTAGTTTATAGTGATATATTAGGGCTAACCAATTAAATGACGCGATAAAATCATGAGATTTCCAGAAAACACCGATGAAATCACTATTGACAGAATTGACCGTAAGATCTTACGCATACTGCAAGACGATGGACGTATTGCCAACGTGGCACTCGCGAAGCGGGTGGGATTGAGCGCAACGGCTTGTTTAGAAAGGGTAAAGAAGCTTGAGCGAGAGGGCGTTATAGAGAGTTACCATGCTCGTATCAACCCAGCTAAGCTCGGCGCTAACTTGATGGTGTTCGTCGAAATTACCTTGTCGCGCACCTCGGCGGATGCTTTCGCTGAATTCAGTGAGGCAGCGCGTAAAACCGAAGAGATTCTGGAGTGTCACTTAGTTGCAGGGGACTTTGATTTTCTTATCAAGGCGCGGGTACCTGATATGCGCGCGTACCGCAAATTACTCGGTGAAACCTTGCTGATGATGCCGGGTGTCGACGAATCGCGCACCTATGTTGTAATGGAAGAAGTAAAACAAGAGAATAAAGTTCTAGTAAAGGGCTAACATTAGCAGCGAGATTCGCTACAATCGGGGGCAGAGAGCCTCCACTATAATAAGATCCCAATGACAGGAAGCATAAGACGAGCAATGACAGGTGTACAACGATTATTAGAAGCTGGCTTACTGATCAGCGGTGCGCTCGCGATTTTTCTATTTCTCGCACTCGTAAGTTTCAATCCAGCCGATCCGAGTTGGTCACAGACGGGTTTCGAAGGCACCATCAATAATGCCGGCGGAGCGGTGGGTGCGTGGCTCGCTGATGTACTGTTATTTTCGTTTGGTTTTGTTGCATATTTAATTCCTTTTGCCTTTGCTGGCTTGGGTTACATGCTGTTTCGCAAAACCCATCAATTACTCGAGCTCGACTACCTGGCTGTTAGTTTGCGCCTCGTCGGTGCCATGCTCACGCTCATTGGCGCAGCCGCACTCTCGTCCATTAACTTTGATGACATTTATTACTTTTCAGCCGGTGGCGTATTTGGTGATGTGATTGCAGCCTCGGTGATGCCGTACTTAAATTTTGTCGGCTCAACCATCCTATTACTGACGTTCTTAGCCACGGGCCTCACCTTGGTGACGGGCATTAGCTGGTTGCAGGTCGCCGATAAGCTTGGTGAATTATGCATTACTGGCGCGCTGTGGTGCTACGAACGGATTCGCACCGTATGGCAGTCGGACGGTACTAAAGGTCATGATTGCGATGCGAAACAGGCAGCTGATGATAATGAAGACGACGATGATACGCTCGATACCTCGGATTGGGATGAATCTACTTTAGTAGAGCAAAAGGCGGAGGCTAAGCAAGAACCTGTACTCAACTTACCTTCATTGTCGGCATTAGATGAACACGAAATAGATAATGAAGACGAACCGCCGTTCGAACCCGATCCTGTTATAGAAGAAAGCAACGCGCCACGGTTTTCGAAACAGGCGGCGGAAGCACGTAAGCGCAGTGAACCTACACCTGCAACGGAAGCCAAAGCACAAGCTGAATCGCCAGTCGAGCAAGCAGGGCAGGGTGATACCCAGAGTAATGAGGCGGATGCTTTACCGCCATTGCCCTCGATTGAGTTGCTCGATAGACCGAATAAGCAAGAGAACCCCATTACGCAAGAAGAGCTTGACCAAGTGTCACGCACGGTTGAAACCGTTCTCAAAGACTTTGGCGTTGATGTTACCGTTGCCAACGTGCAGCCAGGGCCCGTGATCACCCGCTTTGAACTCGACCTTGCCCCCGGTGTTAAAGTATCGAAGATTTCTAACTTAGCGAAGGATATTGCTCGTACTCTATCAGCCGTCGCCGTGCGCGTGGTTGAAGTCATTCCGGGTAAATCCTACGTCGGTTTGGAGTTACCTAATAAACACCGTGAAGTGGTTCAGCTCGGTGAAGTTATTCATCGCGACGCGTTTCAAAACAGCCAATCGCCGCTGACCATGATTCTTGGTAAAAATATTGCGGGTTCGCCTGTGGTTGTTGACTTGGCGAAGATGCCTCACTTATTGGTGGCAGGTACAACAGGTTCGGGTAAATCAGTCGGTGTGAATGTGATGATCTTAAGCTTGCTCTACAAGAGCACGCCGGAAGATGTTCGTCTGATTATGATCGACCCGAAAATGCTTGAG
>NZ_DEYI01000057.1:0-11453 GCF_002364475.1 Idiomarina sp. UBA3162 | reverse complement strand
ATGATTGACCCGAAAATGCTTGAGCTTTCAGTGTATGAGGGGATTCCACACCTATTGACTGAAGTGGTCACAGATATGAAGGATGCTGCCAATGCGTTGCGTTGGTGTGTCGGCGAAATGGAACGCCGTTATAAACTTATGTCAGCATTAGGTGTGCGAAACCTTAAAGGCTACAACGCCAAAGTCGTGGCTGCTAAAGAAGCGGGTGAACCGCTCAAAGATCCTATTTGGAAGCCGGGTGATTCGATGGATGAAATGCCGCCTGAGCTCGAAAAACTGCCTAATATCGTCGTAGTCATCGATGAATTTGCCGATATGATGATGATTGTCGGTAAAAAAGTCGAAGAACTGATCGCGCGCATTGCGCAGAAAGCGCGTGCGGCAGGTATTCATTTAATTTTGGCAACGCAGCGGCCATCGGTGGATGTTATTACCGGTTTGATTAAAGCCAATATTCCTACGCGTATTGCGTTCCAAGTATCGTCAAAAGTCGACTCACGCACTATTCTCGATCAACCGGGCGCGGAGCAGCTATTAGGCCAGGGTGATATGTTGTATTTGCCTCCGGGCAGCGGTTCACCCGTTCGTGTGCACGGCGCCTTTGTTGATGACCACGAAGTACACGCGGTGGTTGCCGATTGGAAGAAACGCGGTAAACCGAATTACCTCGAGGAAATCCTTTCGGGTGATCAAGGCGAAGACGCGTTATTACCGGGTGAGCAACAAGAAATGGACGAGGCTGAATCGGATCCTTTATATGATGAGGCGGTTGCCTTCGTGACCGAGACCCAGCGTGTTTCTGTGTCGAGTGTACAACGTAAATTCAGAATTGGTTATAACCGCGCGGCGCGTATCGTCGAACAAATGGAAATGTCGGGTGTCGTAAGTAGTGCTGGCAATAATGGTCAGCGTGATGTACTCGCACCGAGACCACCGAGGGATTAATATGAAGCAGTATGGAATCGCACTGGCGCTTATCGCGAGTGTGGTAATGAGCCCCTTAAGTTGGGCAACAGAACAAGCCAAACAGCAGTTGCAAGATAAAATGCAGCAACTCGAGAGTGTGCAAGCCAGCTTTGAACAAACGGTCACAGGCAGTAGTGGTGAGGTATTACAAAGCCTCACCGGTGAACTGGCGTTGCAACGACCTGCGATGTTGCGTTGGCGTAGTAATCCACCCGATGACACCTTACTTATCGCAGATGGTGAATCGGTTTGGTACTACAACCCGTTTGTTGAGCAAGTCACTGTTTATGCCCAGAGTAATGCAGTTGAAAACAGTCCATTGTTATTGTTGATGGAAGGCTCAAAAGAGCGTTGGCAGCAGTTTGACGTGACTTACGACGGTGCAGAGGGCGCGTTTGAAGTGGTGAACGAGAATACCGGTAGCGAGCTAAACTTGAGCTTCACCGGAGATAAGTTGACTCGTATCGTGCTTAAACAAAAGCAAGGGGATACCACCACTATCGCACTCACTGATGTGGTAATGAACGAAAGCTTGCCGACCGACCTATTCCAATTTGATATCCCTGAAGGCGTCGAGGTCGATGACCAACGGTGAACTGGCGTTTGAAGAAGAACATGACTTTAGGCCACTGGCTGCGCGAATGCGTGCGCAGTCGCTGGACGAGTATGTAGGTCAAACACATCTACTTGCCGAAGGTAAACCCCTGTGGCAAGCGGTCGCGCAAGGACGTTTGCACTCAATGATTTTGTGGGGGCCGCCCGGAACAGGCAAAACCACCCTGGCAGAACTCATGGCGACCTCCGCCGATGCGACCGTATCACGCCTAAGTGCAATTACCTCAGGTGTAAAAGAGATTCGTCAAGCCATTGATGAAGCTAAGCAGCGCGCTAAGCAACAAGGTCGCCGCACCTTACTGTTTGTCGATGAGGTACATCGGTTTAATAAAAGCCAACAAGATGCTTTCCTACCTTTTATCGAAGATGGCACGGTGATCTTTGTTGGCGCAACGACTGAAAATCCCGGTTTTGAGCTCAACAATGCACTATTGTCACGCGCCCGCGTGTATCGTCTTGAATCTATCAAGGCTGAAGATTTGCGAGCGCTTTTACAGCGCACCTTGCAAGATCCTGAGCGCGGTCTAGGCGCGCGTCACATCAGGCTCACCCCAGAAGCGGAAGACAGGCTGCTGGACTTAGCGGGCGGTGATGCACGCCGCATGCTCAACTATCTTGAAGTTGCAGCGGATTATTTATCCGAAGGCGAGGCTGAGCTTAACACTGAATTACTCTTGCACGCAGTCGGCGAGCAGCAAGCGGCCTTTGATAACAAAGGTGATCATTTTTACGATATCTTATCGGCATTTCATAAGTCAGTGCGTGGGTCATCACCCGACGGCGCACTGTATTGGTATGCACGTATTCTTGTCGGGGGCGGTGACCCTTTGATTGTCGCAAGAAGACTACTCGCCATTGCATCGGAAGACATTGGTAATGCCGACCCGCGTGCATTACAGATTGCCTTAAATGCATGGGATACGTTTCACCGTGTCGGTCCCGCAGAGGGCGAACGGGCGATTGCACAAGCGGTAGTGTATTGTGCGAGTGCTGCGAAAAGTAACGCCGTTTACAATGCGTTTAAAGCTGCGGTCGCGGCCGCAAAAGCTCACCCAACGGCTGAGGTGCCGAACCATTTGCGTAATGCACCGACCAAGATTCATAAAGAGCAAGGCTACGGTGAAGATTACCGTTATGCTCATAATTATCCTAATGCCTATGTGGCAGGAGAGCGCTACTTACCGGATGCGCTCGCAGACGCATACTTCTATCAGCCTGAACCGCGTGGTTTAGAAATAAAAATTAAAGACAAACTGCTCTGGCTTCGTCAACAAGACGAACGTAGCGAATGGCAACGAGGAAAGTCTGATGACAAGCCTTAGTCAATGGTTAATGGTCGCCGCGGGTGGTGCGATTGGCGCAAGTGCGCGGCACGGCGTGGCTTTATTGATGTTAAGCACCGGTTGGCGGTTCCCTTTTGCGACGTTGATCGTTAACATAATAGGTTCTTTTTTATTAGGCGCTGTATACGCACATGTACAACATCAAGGACTCTCAGAGTCCGTGCGGTTATTTGTCGGCGTTGGCTTGCTCGGAGCTTTCACAACGTTCTCCACGTTCTCGGTCGAAGTGGTGCAGTTGGCGACTCAAGGTGAGTGGGGGCGAGCCTCAATAAATATCATACTTAACGTGGGGCTCTGCGTGTTAGGTGTCGCGGCAGCCATGGCGTTGTATAATTTCTTTATCATTAAACCGAATTAAGTGAAGTAGGATATCCATGCTAGATGCAAAATATTTCCGCGAGGAACTGCAACAAACCGCTGAGCGTTTAAAAACACGCGGCTTTGAGCTGAACATCGATGAGATTCAAGCACTCGAAGAACAGCGCAAATCGATCCAAGTAAAAACTGAGCAGTTGCAGGCTGAGCGTAACAGTCGCTCGAAAGCGATTGGTAAGGCAAAGCAGGCGGGTGAGGATATCCAGCCGTTATTAGACGCGGTGAGTGATTTAGGCTCACAGCTTGATGCAGCAAAGGAAGAGCTGCGTGAAGTACAAGACAAACTCGGCGCGTTGATTATGGGTGTGCCCAACTTGCCAGCTGAAGGCGTGCCTGAGGGTAAAGATGAATCGGAAAATCAAGAAATCAGCGTGTGGGGTGAGCCTCCGCAACTGGATTTTGAACCCAAAGATCATGTTGAATTGGCTGAAGCCTTGGCAAAAGGCATGGATTTTGAAGCCGCAGCCAAATTAACTGGTGCGCGGTTTGTGGTGATGCGTGGCAAGATCGCGCGTCTGCACCGTGCATTGACCCAGTTCATGTTGGATACGCATACAGAAGCCCATGGTTACGCTGAAACCTACGTACCTTACTTAGTAAACCATGACAGCCTTTATGGCACGGGGCAGTTACCTAAATTTGGTAAAGACCTATTCCATATTCAGGGTGAGACAGAAGAGCAGATCCCACTGTCATTGATTCCGACCGCTGAAGTGCCACTCACTAATTTAGCGCGTGATGAGATTTTCGATGAAGCTGAATTGCCCGTTAAATTAACCGCGCATACACCATGCTTCCGCAGTGAAGCCGGTTCGCACGGTCGTGATACGCGCGGTCTGATTCGTCAGCATCAGTTTGATAAAGTAGAGTTGGTTTGGCTCGCGCACCCAGAGCAGTCAATGGATGCGCTTGAGCAGCTCACCCAGCACGCTGAAACCATCTTACAAAAGCTTGGTTTAGCGTACCGTAAAGTGTTGTTGTGCACTGGAGATATGGGCTTTGGTGCAACTAAAACCTACGATCTCGAAGTCTGGTTACCGGCGCAAAATACCTATCGTGAGATTAGCTCATGCTCAAACATGGGTGATTTCCAGGCGCGTCGTATGCAAGCACGTTTCCGTCGTAAAGGCGCGAAAAAGCCCGAGTTATTGCACACGTTAAATGGCTCAGGTCTGGCAGTAGGGCGTACATTAGTAGCATTACTCGAGAACTATCAGCAAGCCGATGGTTCAATTGTGATTCCAGAAGTATTACGCCCGTACATGGGTGGTATCGAGCGCATTGAGGCGTAATCTGTTAAATACACTTCGCGGGTTTGGGTAAGCCCGCAATACGTGTTGCCTGCTTAGCAGGCCCTTTAGGAAACAGCCGGTAGAGATATCGGCTGTTTGCTTTTTCTTCGCCGAGTTTCTTCTTCATCGCTTTTACCAGCACACGCATGGCCGGGCTGGTGTCATATTCGCGATAAAAATCCTGCACAAAATGCACCACTTCCCAATGAGCAGGCGTCATCTCGATATTCTCAAGCTCAGCAAAATGCAGAGCGAGCGGCTCGCTCCAATCGTCAAGGTGAGCTAAATAGTTGTGTTTGTCGGTTTCGTACTGCTTACCGTTAAATTCAATCATACTACCAAATCCAATGTTGCGTATGCGTTATAAGCTCCACCCATTGGGCATCACTAATCACCTCGACCCAATCGGCAGGGGCTGTGCGCATTTCATGCTCGGGGATGACTATTTTACACGATTGCAAAGCAGCCGGACACGTCGAGGGTAAGTCCTTTGCAGAATCGGCGGTCAAGAGGATCGCGGTATGCTCAGTGAGTAATGCGTACTGGTGCTCAAGCCAACTGGTGAGTGGGCGCGTCTGGAGCCAATGCGTGGAGTTTAGTTGCATGTAATCACCTCCGCATAATTAACCAGTAAGGCATTTAAATCGCGCTTGGCAGTCCACTCGAATTCAATGTCATCGTTGTCGAGTTCGGGTTCAGAATCGCTCGCGATTAAAATAGGTTCAGCATCGAGTAGTTCTAACATACCGTAGCGCTTAGCAAGCTCAGATTGTAACGATTGCCAGGCGTCATCCAGCATAATGAGTTGCACCGACTGATCTAAGCTGGCGAGTGATAACACGAGGTCGAGCGCTGAACGCGCGCATTCAAGCTCTGGGCTTAATTGAATAATGGCATAGTTTTTACTCATGATAAGGTCACCACTTTGTCTGCCGCGTTCATCCAGCTCACCAACTGAGTGAGACCCGCAGGTTCAAAGTAATCGCTGAACTGCTCGATACCTTGACGTTCAGCGGCGGTATGGCATACCACTAAGCCAAATTGATGCTGTCCTGCCAGCGTACACCAGTGTTGGCTGTATGGGTTATTAACCGCCGCGGCACTGGCGAGTTGCACTGCATCTGCGTAAAAGAATACGCCAGTCAGTGTATAACCATCCTCAAGTGCCTGTTCGGCAAACCGCAGTGCCGCTCGATGCCGTGCATCGGCGTGTATGTCTGCTT
Organism: Idiomarina sp. UBA3162; assembly: GCF_002364475.1. Classification (NCBI taxonomy): domain Bacteria; kingdom Pseudomonadati; phylum Pseudomonadota; class Gammaproteobacteria; order Alteromonadales; family Idiomarinaceae; genus Idiomarina; species Idiomarina sp. UBA3162. The sequence continues at coordinate 5,639 of NZ_DEYI01000057.1, read as the reverse complement.
TAATAATGAGCGTCAGGTTCATTGTTCGTAATTTACCTATCTGTAAAAAAAAGCCCCGCAGAAGGCGGGGCTCAGTTAAACACGCTATCGTGTATGCTTAGTCGTCGCCGTTAAATGCCATTAATAATGTTAGCAAGTTAACGAACAAGTTATAAAGCGAAACGTATAAGGTCACCGTGGCTAGGATGTAGTTACGCTCACCACCGTGAATAATTTCACTGGTTTGATACATAATCAACATCGCCATCAATGGAATCATGATAGCCGACAGTGCTAATTGTAACGCAGGCATCTGGAAGAAGAAGTTAGCGAGCATCGCTACAACTACCATGATGATACCCGCAGTAATTAAACCGCCGAGCTTAGACATGTCCTTCTTGGTACTCAGTACATAACCTGATGTTGCAAAGAACGTTAATGCGGTGCCACCTAATGCGGTTGCAACCATCTCGCCACCACCAGGCATTTGTAGCGCCATGTTAAGTAGTGGACCTAAGGTATAACCCAAGAATCCCGTCAGGGCGAAGGTCAAAACAATACCCATGGCGCTGTCTTTGGTTTTATGAATACCAAACAGCAAACCAACATAAAGGATCAAAGTGATGAAAAAGCCAGGGTAGGGCAAATTCATCATGGTGCTGATTGTTGCCGTCACAGCACTAAAAGCAAGTGTCATGGCAAGCAGTGCATAGGTGTTACGTAACACCTTATTCACTGAGCCGGCAACCTGCTGCTGACCGACATACATCTGACTACGATCGTTCATAGTTTTCTCCGTTGATTAACGCTAGTTTTTAAGACTCAAAAATTTTTAAAAAGTTTCTTTATAAATGATGCTTGTATATCCTTAGTATATGGGTACTGATACTACCTTTAAAGTAGTTTATTAGGTAGGAAATTCGGTTTATTGCCGCGAGTTAGCTCGAAAAGTGATCGTTTTGATTAAATCATCGCCAAACGAACCGCATTTGACGACTTTATTTAAATTTTTACTTTACAAGCGCCGCGAAGGTCTTTAATATTCGCCTCGTCTTAAGGGGAAAGCCCCAGAGACAACGGAGAGGTGGCAGAGCTCGGTTGAATGCACCTGACTTGAAATCAGGCGTGGGTTCACACCCACCGGGGGTTCGAATCCCTCCCTCTCCGCCAAATTTCGAAAAGCCCGCTCATCGAGCGGGCTTTTTTCGTTTTAGCCTACTATTGTACTTCACCTGCGTTGCTGAATATACTGAGGCAATAATAAGAGATGGAGTGCGCCTCATGGAAGCGAGCCAACCACCCGCGACCCACATTTTATGCAAAAACTGTGATACCCCCCTTCAAGGTGAGTATTGCCATCGTTGTGGTCAGCAGGATAAACGCTACTTACGCAGTATATTTGCCGTTGTCGGTGACTTAATGGGCGAATTGGGTCATTGGGACTCTCGGTTTTACCGAACGCTCAGCGGCTTATTTATGCGTCCAGGCTTTTTATCACTTGAATTTGTTCGAGGACGGCACGCGTCGTACGTACCCCCGTTGCGTATGTATTTCTTTATGTCGCTTATTTCGTTCATGGTAATGCGAGCGTTGATTGACTTTACACCACAAGTCAATCAAGACCTATCGCCAGAGCAACAAGCGGAAATTAAACAGCAGATTGATAAAGCTGACGCACTTTTGGCGACACAAAACGAACCGGCTTCGGACGTAACAGTAACACCACCAGATGAAGAACCGGCAACGCTCAACCTCGATTTAAAAGACTTTCCGCTATTAGATGCCGAGGATGAAAAGCTGCTTGAGCAAAAGCTTAAGTTAATGCAACAGAATCCTGACGCATTTATTGAGCGGCTAGTGGGGAACGCACCTCAGGCGATGTTGCTCATGCTCCCGTTCTGGGCGCTATTGCTTAAGCTATGTTACCCCTTCAGTAAGCATTACTACATTGAGCACCTGGCTGTTGCCTTGCACACCCATGCCTTTTTGTTGTTGTCGTTTATGATGCTGACAATTACGGATTCCAGTGCGACTTGGTTGAGTACACTTTTCGACTATCCATGGATAGATGAGCTTGCCAGTTACGCCGAGAATATCTTATTGATGTGGATGGTGGCGTACCTGCTGTTCACTCAGAAACTGTTTTATCAGCAGTCATGGCCCATGACACTCTTTAAGTTTTTCATTTGCTCATTTATTTATGCCTTTTTAATAGCAGGCGCTTTCTTAGCACTCGTCGTGCTGGGCTTGCTGAGTAGTTAACCTAACGAGGTTTATATGTTTTTTGAAACCCTAGCGCAAATTGTAAAAGATAAACATCAACAAACTATTGAGTTACCTGAAGGATGGGCGCAAGGGCGCGCATTTTTTGGTGGATTTAGCGCCGGTATAGCCGCTGACTTTATTCTTAAGCAATTTGATGCGGCTTATCACATGCGCGCATTTAACGTGTCTTTTGTCGCTCCGACGGCACCTGGCAAAGCGGAGCTTGCGCTCAACGTTTTGCGTCAAGGGTCGTCGGTCGTGCAAGTGAGTGTACAGATTATTCAAAATGGTGAAGTGACCTTATTTGCACTGGCGAGTTTAGGTAAAGCACGTGAATCTGCTGTATTTGAAGGCCAAGAGCCCGCGCCAGAGTTTGCCGCACCAGAACAAGGCATGGGGATCCCTGATTCACCCGTAACGCCTGAGTTTGCTAAACATTTTGATTATCGTATTTTGCGTGGCGGTATGCCGTTTAGCGGTCAAGTCGAACGTGAGTTCGGCGGCTGGGTACGGTTTAGAAACGAGCAACACGAAATGACCATTGCGGCAGTTCTGGGTTTAGTGGATGCATGGCCGCCGGCTGTATTACCCCGCTTGAAAAAGCCCGCACCGGCGTCATCATTAACCTGGACTATAGAGTTTCCTGATAAGCGGTTATCAGAAAAGCAGACTACTGCGTGGTGGCGTTACTTGGCAACGATTGAATATGCAGCCGATGGCTACGGGCATAGCCGTGCTGGGTTATGGGATGAGCAGGGTGAACTGTTTGCGATTAGCCGCCAAACCTTTACGGTGTTTGCATGAGTGAAAAAGCCAACGACGTTAAGCAACACCTGTTATCAACCCAGCCAGGATTTGAACTGGTCCTGCTTGAGCAGGACCATGTTGAAGCGTTAACTCCTTCAGACATGGCACCGATCGAGGCATTGCCTCGTATTGTGATGCGGCAAATGTTGAGTTTGCAGGCATCAAAAACCATTATTTCGCGGGTTGAGGCACGCGCGGCTGAGCAGGGCGTGCGAATTGCACAATTAAGTTACGATGACTTATTAGAATGTGGGTTAAGTCGTAATAAAGCGATCGCAGTGGGTGCGATTGAAGCCTATTGGCAACAATCGCGCGAAAAAATGCAGCAGTGGCCACTATTGGATTGTGATGATCTCTTACGCGAAGTTCAGCAAATAAAGGGCGTAGGCCCTTGGTCGGCATCGATTTTGGCGATGTTTCACTTTGCTCATGAGGATCTTTTTCCTATTCAGGATAGCTCACTACGAAAAGCTATCGCGTTGCTGAAAGAGCGCGACGTCATCATTATTCCCGAGCGAGCGACACCCTACAGGTCCTATCTAGCCTGCTATTTGTGGCAATTACTCGATCAGAAACGGATTTAACTTCAAATCGAGACTTTATAGAAAATCGACTGAGTTTAGTTAACAAAATGTTCGATTTTTAACTTGATAAATTGCCATTTTTGCTCAAATTTACTCTCGCTTTAATCAGCAAAACCCACGTTCAATCAATTGTTGAGAGGAATTATGCAAAAATGGCCAAAATTATTTTAGCAATCAACAACCCTATTGTTAGCGCAGGGATGCGCACCGTAGTCGAACAAAACTTTTCTGATGAAGTCGAAACCGTGGAGTCTATGCCACAGTTGCGCTTAGCAGTGAATGAACACCCCGATTCAATCGTGGTGTTAGGCTGCTCCTTAGCAGGTGATGCGACGGTCGAAAACTGGCGTCGACTAAAACGCCGCCACGAAGACATCAAACTCATTGTCTGGGGTAAACGCTATCAGGACGTATTGGACTTTCAGTGCGGCGTTCAAGAGGTCGACGGCTACTTGCTCGAGTCGGGCAGCAGTCAAGAGCTTGTTACTGCCATATCGTCTTTACGTCAGGGCTCTGTATTTGTGGCGGCACCGATTGCCGAATACTTAGCTAAAAACCCGTATGGCGATAAACGACGTAATATTGTTGAGCAGCTAAGCGACCGAGAACTTCAAGTGATGCAAATGATCGGTCGCGGTGTGCGCGTAAGTGAAATCGCGGAGCATTTGTGCATCAGCAGTAAAACGATCAATACATTTAGGTATCGAATTTTTGCAAAGCTTAATATTAATAGTGATGTACAATTGTCCCATCTAGCATTACGAGCGGGACTCGTTGAACTATTAGAATTTGAAGGTGTATGAGCAACCAATTTGATGCAGAAAACTTTCTGAGACACCTGACTCATCAGCCTGGCGTTTATCGCATGTATGATGAGTCAGGCGATGTCATCTATGTCGGCAAGGCAAAAGACTTGAGAAAACGCGTGTCGAGCTACTTCCGCGAGAAAGTCGATCGCGTGAAGACTCAAGTCTTAGTTAAGCAAATTGCCGACATGGATGTCACGGTCACCAATACCGAAGCCGAAGCGCTTATTCTTGAGAATACCTATATCAAAAAATATCGCCCGCGTTACAACGTCTTACTACGCGACGATAAGTCCTATCCCTACATTATTATGACCGATCATACGCATCCGCGATTAGGTTTTCATCGCGGTGCGCGGCGCCAAAAGGGTGAGTATTTTGGTCCGTTTCCTAACGGAGCCGCGGTGCGGGAGAGTCTGCGACTCATGCAAAAGTTGTTTCCTATTCGTCAGTGTGAGGATGCCTATTACCGAGCCCGCAGCCGTCCGTGTTTGCAGTATCAGCTGAAGAGGTGCTTAGCGCCATGCGTGAACGTCTGCACGGATGAGGAGTACGATGAGCAAGTGCAACTCGCACGGCAGTTTCTTAACGGCAAGAACCAACAGGTCATTGATCAGCTTGTAACGCGCATGGAAAACGCCAGCGAATCGCTCGATTTTGAGCGTGCCGCACGCTATCGCGATCAAATCGCCATGTTACGCCGTGCACAAGAACGCAACTCAGTGACCGGTGCGCAAGAAGAGCTTGACGTTATCGGCTTTGCACGCGGTAATGGTGTAACCACCGTACAAATGCTGTTTATCCGTGATAATCACTTACAAGGTAGCCGCAGTTATTTTCCTAAAGTACCGGCGGATACATCGGATGAAGAAGTCCTTCAAGCCTTCTTATTGCAGTTCTACCTAAATCAAAGCTCTGGGCGTAAAACCCCTGCCGAAATTGTGCTACCCGATGAGATCAAACACGATCCTGTGCTAGGTGAGGTACTCGGTGAAGCCGTCGGTCGTAAAGTGCGTTTACTTCATAACGTCCGCGGAGAGCGCAAGCAATACCAGCAGCTCGCTAAGAAAAACGCCGTTAATGCGTTGGAAGGTAAACTGAATCAACAAAGCACCATGAATCGTCGAACATCGGCGCTTCAGCAAGTGCTTGAACTCGGGATTCCGATTCAGCGCATGGAATGTTTTGATATCAGTCA
>NZ_DEYI01000056.1:968-13389 GCF_002364475.1 Idiomarina sp. UBA3162 | reverse complement strand
AACTCACGTCCAAAGGTAGCTTCGGAAACCTCAAGAGCGCCTTTTGCGTCTTTCAATGTTAATTCCATCACTATTCTCCTCAGACGTTATGCCTTGACCGCTGGTTTAACGATCACATCACTTCCGGTTGCACCCGGGACCGCACCTTTGATCAACAACAAGCTGCGCTCTGCATCAACCCGAACTAATTCAAGTGATTGCGTAGTGACTTGCTCATTACCCATCTGACCAGCCATTTTCTTGCCTTTGAATACTTTACCAGGCGACTGGTTTTGACCGATTGAACCCGGTGCACGGTGAGATAATGAGTTACCATGAGTAGCGTCCTGCATGCTGAAGTTCCAGCGCTTCACAGTACCGGCAAAGCCTTTACCTTTTGAAGTACCAGTAACGTCTACTTTGTTAACTTCTGCAAAAATATCAACAGTCAGTTCAGAACCTACTGCGTAATCTTCGCCTTCGCCATTTTGCAGGCGGAATTCCCAAAGACCACGACCAGCCTCTGTACCAGCTTTAGCAAAGTGACCTGCTAAAGGCTTGGTTACACGGCTCGCTTTCTTCTCGCCTGTGGTTACTTGAAGGGCACGGTAACCGTCAGTGTCATCAGATTTAACCTGAGTCACACGGTTCGCCAGCACTTCGATCACAGTAACAGGAACAGAAGCGCCGTCTTCCTGGAAGACACGCGTCATTCCTACTTTACGACCGACTAGACCTATAGCCATTGTTAAAACCTCTCGTGTGTAATCCTATTACTGCCCACTTAACCCAAGCTGATCTGTACATCAACGCCAGCTGCCAAATCCAAACGCATTAACGCGTCAACAGTTTTGTCAGTTGGGTCCATGATATCGATCAGACGCTTGTGGGTGCGGATTTCGTACTGGTCACGCGCATCTTTGTTTACGTGTGGAGAAATCAGCACGGTGAAGCGTTCTTTCCGAGTTGGCAGTGGAATTGGTCCACGTACCTGCGCGCCAGTGCGTTTTGCAGTATCAACGATCTCTGCAGTTGACTGGTCAATCAGACGGTGATCGAACGCTTTCAATCGAATCCGAATTCTTTGATTAGCCATAAAAAATCAAAGCCTCAAATTAAAGAGCATTTAAAAAAGAGCACAGACAAACGCAACCTCCCTGGCACATACCGGGGGTGCGATTATCTACGTCAACCATTCAATCCCCTATCGGGACTGTTGTGGAACACCAATTAAGCAAGTCGCTAAACTTAAACAAAAATTGATGTGGTCGCGAATTATACAGCTTCGCGACCGGTTGTCAACATTTAGCAGTAAGTAGGTCGCGCCTATGGCGCGACTTCATGGTGTTACTTGCGCCAAAGGCGCAAGCTACCCAAAGGCGCAAGCTACTTGGCGTACTCTTCGACCTGCCGCCAGACGCGCATTAAATTGCCACCCAAGATCATTTTAATTTCTTCATCGGTGTAACCGCGGTCTAGCAAACCCTGAACCAAATTAGGATAACTCGACACGTCTTTCAAACCTACAGGCAAGGAATCACCGACACCGTCGTAATCCGAACCGATACCAATGTGCTCGACACCAATCAACGCTTTCACATGGTCGATATGGTCTAGGACTTGGTCAAGCGTCGCATACGGGTATGGGTTGTTTTTCTCAATCTCAGCAATACGCTGCTTTGCTTCCTCAGAGTCTTCGCCATACTGATCTTTTACCGCCTCAATACGCTTTTTAAGCATATCGCGATAGCGGTTGGCTTGCTTTGCAACAAATGAAGACCCAAAGTTGATTTGAATGACACCGCCATTTTCACCAAGCTTTTTCAGCATGTCGTCACTCATGTTGCGTTCAAAACCTGGTGTGTACTGACGTAAAGACGAATGTGACGCGATAACGGGCGCCTCACTGATCTCGATAACTTGATAAAACGCATCATCGGAGATATGTGAAACATCGACCATCACACCGATATCATTCATTGCTTTCACAAGCTTCTTACCAAAAGGTGATAAACCATCCCATTGGCGACGGATATCGTATGATGAATCCGAGATATGGTTGGACTGTGAGTGCGCCAACGTAATGTAGCGAATACCGCGCTTGTAGAAGTGCTCAAGGTTGGCAAGATCACCCTCGATGGGGGTGCCGTTTTCCATTCCCAAGGCAATAGACATTAAGCCTTTTTCAGTGTTTTCCTTCACTTGCTCTGTCGTATAAGCCATAGCGAATTTATCTGGCGCACGACCGACGAGAGCCTCCATACTATCTATAAGCTCATTCGCTAGTTGAATACTCCCACCACTCTGTTCGTAATGCGCAGGAATATAAATTGACATGAAAGGGGCATTTAACCCGCCCTCTACCGCTCTTGGATAATCAAAATCTCCACCCTCGGTAGCGACGGTCACATCCTCCCACTCGTTATGAATACGATAGGGGACGTCGATGTGCGTATCGATAAGTAGGTTTTCTTTCGCTAGCATACGTGCTTTACCGCTAGCGGTATATTCTTCAGCAAAACTAGATGTTGCGGTAGCGACAAGTGCCGCTAGTGCCGTCATTGTAATTGTCTTTTTTAACATGCAAGTTCCTTAACACAACCAAAACAGAGAACTTGCAGATTAACAAAACTTTAACCCTGACGCACTAGCGATGAACTCGCGGCGGTCACCGCACCGATGATAACTGTGCCTAACACCGGTGCGATTAACCAAACCAACCACCAATGAGTGATATACGCCATGGTGATTACTCGCTTTTGTTGTCGTCGTTTGACTCAGCTGAGTCATCCCGTGATTCACGTGAAGCAAGGGCTTCTTCGCTAAACAGTTCAGTAGTGATTTCATCGAGAGTGGATACAACAGCATCTTTTGATGCTTGCCACAGTGACTCAGAAATTGAACTGACCTCAGTTTGAAGAGCGCTACGGATGCTACTCTCTTGACTATCTTGAGCCATTGCAGGGACTGAACTCAATGCGGCAACGGCTGACAAAGTAATGATTAATTTTTTCATGGTTGTGCTCCTTTGAAGGTAACGTATTAATTAAGTCGCTATTACTCTTTCAAAGGTTGTGCCAACTCTTAAAAAATTATAACCATTTGTTTTTAAAGAACTTTATTAGAACTTTAACTCAGCACCTTTTTTTGGAGTGGTGAAAAAATTACACAGTTTTACAAAACACGCTAACTTTTAGCTAATATCACTACTGAATATCTGCGAGCCGCAGTGCACTATTCTGACGAAACTCAAGTGCCCCTTCTATGAGCGTTTCAGCATCATTTGCACGAGGACCTTTTATGCTGAGGTACTGACGCCATTTCTTGCCCCCGGGCTGGCCTTGATATAACCCCAACATGTGACGAACAACGTGCCATGCCCGACCACCGGCCACAACATGTCGCTGAATATAAGGAACCATCTGACGCGCCACACTGTCTCGCTCGATAACCAAAGGCTGCGTTGAATACAACGATTCCAGTTGAGTGAGTATCCATGGATTCTGATACGCCTCACGCCCGATCATCACGCTATCAACGTGAGCTAGATGCGATTGAGCCTCTGACAGTGTCTTAATACCACCATTAATCGCAATGGGTAAATCACCATACCGTTGCTTGGCGCGATAAACCCGATCATATTGTAGAGGAGGTATTTCTCGATTTTCCTTTGGACTTAACCCATTAAGCCAAGCCTTACGCGCATGCAGCGTTAACTGGTCGACGCCCGCATCCACGCACGCATCCAAAAATTGATATAGAAAGTCGTCGCTGTCGTGCTCATCGATTCCAAGACGAGTCTTTACCGTCACAGGAATGTCTACTTCGGCTTTCATCGCCTTAATGCAATCACTGACTAATTTCGGTTGCGCCATCAAGCAAGCACCAAAGCTGCCATTTTGTACCCGGTCGGACGGACACCCGACATTAATATTGACTTCATCGTAGCCCCTTGCTTGAGCTTGCGCGGCACACTTGGACATTGCCCCCGGATCGGCGCCACCTAACTGCAATGCAACTGGATGCTCTTCGTCATTGTAAGCCAAGAAGTCTTGTTGCCCGTAAATAATCGCTCCCGTCGTAACCATGTCGGTATATAACAAAGTACTCGGACTCAATAGACGGTGAAAATAGCGACAATGGCGATCCGTCCAATCCAGCATCGGGGCGACTGAGGCAAAATGAGGATATAGCTTTGACAACGAAAACTCCTGAACCTTAATGGCGGTAATTCTAAATAATCGACTCACGACATAACGCATCATTATACCCGTTTTAGATTATTCAGAACACCACGTTAGTTCCGTAATAGGATGATATGATTTACACTTTATCGAAGACGATTATTGGGTCGAGCATTGCTTGGCGAACAAATCTAATTAAAATCGAAGCCAGCAGATGAAAAGGTCACATATGGGAACTATCGAAACAGAGCGTTTAATTACCAAAGCGGAAAAACTGTGCCAACAACGAGGCGCTAGACTCACATCCACGCGTCGCGAAGTATTTCGTATACTGGCAGCCCAGAGTGGAGCCGTTGGCGCTTATGATCTCCTTGATATGTTAAAAGGCTCCGTTCCTAATGCAAAGCCGCCGACAATCTATCGGGCGCTCGACTTTCTACAAGAGCAAGGCTTTGTTCATAAGATCACTTCATCGAATAGTTTTGTTCTTTGCTCGCATTTTGAGCACCAACATCCGGTACAAATGTTAATTTGTGATCGCTGTGGTGATGTACAGGAAATCCACTCTGAAGGAGTTTACTCCGAACTACAGTCTCAGGCTGAAGATCAGGGATTCCTGGTAAAAGAGCAAACCATCGAAGCACATGGTTTATGTGCTAAATGCCATTAGTCCTTACTATAACAACAGGAAATACCAATGAAGTTAACTCACCTCCTTGGTGTAGCTGTCGCGAGCATGACGGTCTCTCAGGCCATCAACGCGCAAGCGTTCGACGACAAGTTTCGCCAGTTGAATGACGACAAATACCGTTCTCCTAACATTTATAGAACCGCCTCAGGTGCCCCCGGCCACGGTTATTGGCAACAACAAGCTGATTACGACATTCAGGTCACTTTGAATGACGAAAATCAAAGCATCAATGCCCGTAGCACGATTACCTACACCAATAACTCACCCGATACATTACGTTACATTTGGGTACAGCTGGACCAGAACCGATTTAAGAAAGACTCTATCGGTCCGCAAGCTTCAGCTTCCAGCGCAGAGCGCATGAAGAAAGTCAGCTTTAGCCAAATGGAAACGATGATGACTCAAGAAGAGTTTCCAGCGGGCTATACTATCACTGATGTATCCGATCCGCGTGGCGAGCAAATGGATTACATCATTAACGACACCATGATGCGTATCGATTTAGATAAGCCGCTTAAGTCAGGTGAATCGATTGAATTTAACATTGGCTGGAAATTCAATATCATCGAAGCCGATGTACTTGGCGGCCGTGGTGGCTACGAGTACTTCGAGGATGATGGTAACTACCTGTACGAAATGGCACAGTGGTTCCCTCGTGTAGCAGCGTACTACGATGCTGAAGGCTGGCAAAACAAGCAGTTTATGGGACGCGGCGAGTTCACCTTAGAATTTGGTAACTATGAGGTTGCAATCACCGTACCGGCAGACCATATCGTTGCAGCTACAGGTACGTTGCAAAACCCAGATGACGTGCTAACCGACGAACAACAAGAGCGTTTAGAAGAAGCTGAAACAGCGGATAAGCCAGTTAAGATCGTCACTCAAGAAGAAGCGCTTGAGAACGAAAAAGAAGGCACTTCTGAAACCAAAACGTGGGTTTTCAAAGCCGACAATGTTCGTGATTTTGCGTGGGCTTCATCACGTAAATTTATCTGGGACGCCCAAGGGTTTGATAACGGCGAAAGCGATGTTTTAGCCATGTCTTACTACCCTGAAGAAGGTAATCCTCTTTGGGAGCGGTACTCGACAGCTTCAATTATTCACACAATTGAACACTATAATAAATACAGTTTCGCTTACCCATACCCTGTCGCTATTTCGGTCAATGGTCCCGTTGGTGGTATGGAATATCCCATGCTTACCTTTAATGGTCCACGTCCATACGTTGACGAAGATAGTGGCGAAAAGTACTACTCAAAACGTACTAAATACGGGTTAATCTCGGTCATCATCCACGAAATCGGTCACTCTTACTTCCCAATGATCGTTAACTCTGACGAGCGTCAGTGGACATGGATGGATGAAGGTTTAAACACCTATTTGCAATTCCTCGCTGAACAAGCTTGGGAAGATGATTACCCTTCATGGCGCGGCGAAGCACGTAATATTACAGGTTACATGGCGAGCCAGAATCAAATGCCAATTATGACCAACTCAGAATCGATTCTGCAGTTCGGCAATAATGCGTATGGTAAGCCAGCTACTGCGCTTAATATCTTGCGTGAAACGATTGTTGGTCGTGAATTGTTTGACTTTGCATTCCGTGAGTATTCACGTCGCTGGAAATTCAAACGTCCTACCCCAGAAGATTTCTTCCGCACCTTGGAAGATGCTTCAGGCGTCGACCTCGATTGGTTTATTCGTGGCTGGTTCTACACCACTGACCACGTAGATATCTCGCTCGACAAAGTAAACCTGCTAACCGTCAATACTCAAGATCCAGAAGTCGAAAAGGCTTGGAAGAAACAAGTTGACCAGCAAGATCCAAAATCTATCACTGCGATTCGCAACGAAGATATGGTTAAGAAGATTGCTCAGCAAGAACACCTTCGTGACTTCTATAACGAGAACGACGAGTACACTGTCACCAACGCTGACCGTAATGAGTACAAGCAGTTACTCGACGGTTTGGATGACGAACAGAAACAGATGCTGAAAAATGGCAAAAATTTCTATGTACTCGACTTTAGTAACAAAGGCGGCTTGGTCATGCCTATTTTGTTAGATCTTCATTTCGCTGATGGCACTAAAGAGCACGTACGTATTCCTGCAGAGATCTGGCGTCGTTCACCTGAGCACGTAAGTAAACTGCTGATTCGTGACAAGAAGATCGATCAGATAGTGGTAGACCCTTATTGGGAAACAGCAGATACCGATACTTCAAATAACTATTGGCCTGCACGTGCTGTCCCTTCACGCATTGAACTATATAAGCGCGATCACGGCGATGACAGCATGATGGAGCGCTATAATGAGGAATTAGACACGGATGATAAAAACGCTGAAGAGTAATATTTCGCGTTCTATTATCGGTTTAATCGCCTCGTGTGCGCTGCTACCCCCGGTAGCAGCGCACAAATATTTTTTTGGCTTAACCGATGTTAGTTGGAACGCTCACACCGGCAATATTGAAGTTGTACATCAATACACACTACACGACGTCGAACTCGCCATTGGCCGTTTTTACGATGAACCTTTTAGAATTGACCAGCCTGATGCTGACCAGCGAGTCAAAGAGTGGATACAAGCTAAATTCTCGATGAATGATATTTCGGGTCGCGCCATTAATCTTGACTGGGTTGGACTCGAAGCCGATTTTCAAAACCTGTGGATCTATCAAGAAAAATCACACACAAAAACGGATTTTTGTAATTGGAAAATAACAAACCGTGTTATGCTTTCGACGTACCCTGCTCAAGTTAACACCGTTAATGTGAAAAGTGACGAATTAACGCGTGGCGTTACACTCAACGAGCAACGTGATACAAAAGAAATTAATTGCGGTGAATAAAAGGTAATTATTTATGGACGCAGAGTTCGTGAATCCATTTTTGAATGCGCTCCAAAACGTGCTTTCGATGATGGCTCAGATGGAGCTCAAACCAGGCAAGCCTCAAATCAAAAAGGATGAATATGCGCGGGGCGACGTCTCTGGCATAATCGGTATGGTGGGACCTCAGGTTAAAGGCTCATTCTCGATATCCTTCGAAGAGAATTTGGCATGTGAAATCATGCACAAAATGCTTGGAGAATTACCCGATTCAGTGGATGAAGAAGTCTGTGACATGGTTGGCGAAATTACCAATATGGTCACAGGTGGAGCTAAAAAAGAGCTTGCTGAACGTGGGTTTGACTTTGATATGGCCACACCTATTGTTGTGTCTGGCAGAGATCATACTATCTCTCACAAATCGGAAGGCGCTAAGCTCATTATGCCTTTCAACCATGTGGCAGGTAAGGCCTACATCGAAATTTGCTTTGATAAGCTGAGAGCCTAGTTCTTACTAAGCTCTCACTTCCCATCTAGTAGCGTTCATCGTCAGTTGCACGTGCAAAATTATCGAATCTTGATAGATGCCCGTGGAATTTAAGTTCAACCTTACCTATTGGTCCATTCCGCTGCTTACCAATGATAATCTCAGCCAAGCCCTTTTCTGCGCTATCAGGGTGATAAACTTCATCACGATAAATAAACATAATGACGTCGGCATCCTGCTCAATCGAGCCTGATTCTCGCAAATCCGAGTTTACTGGACGTTTATCAGAGCGTTGTTCGAGTGAACGGTTAAGTTGCGAAAGCGCAACAACGGGAACACTTAACTCCTTCGCCAGTGACTTTAATGAGCGAGAAATTTCCGCAATTTCTAGCGTCCTGTTTTCTGACATCCCGGGTACAGTCATCAACTGCAGGTAGTCAACCATGATCATCGATAAACCACCATGGTCACGTGCAACACGACGTGCCCGTGAGCGCACTTCGGTCGGTGTTAAGCCAGATGAATCATCAATATAAAGATTGTTTTTATCGTTCAGAATATTCATTACCGATGCGATCCGAGCCCAATCGTCATCTTCCAAACGTCCTGTTCTAACGCGGTTTTGGTCTACGCGACTCAGTGAAGCCAACATACGCATCATAATTTGTTCAGATGGCATTTCTAAGCTGAACACCAGCACAGGCTTTTCTTCATTCATCGCCACATTTTCAGCCAGGTTCATCGCAAAGGTGGTTTTACCCATGGATGGCCGAGCGGCTACGATAATCAGATCGGAAGGCTGTAAACCCGCTGTCATCTGATCTAAATCGTGAAACCCCGTTGAAGTCCCGGTGACACCATTATGGTTTTTGATGTTGCTGAGCGTCTCAATTTTCTCAATCGTTTTGGCCAATATATCGCTGACACCTTTTGGCCCCTCGGTCGCGCTGGTGCGCTTTTCAGCAATACGGAATACTTTACTCTCTGCTTCATCAAGGAGCTGTTGGCTGGTTCGGCCTTGAGTGTCATAGCCTGATTCTGCGATGTCATTGGCTGCGGCAATCATTTCCCTGAGCACCGCACGCTCTCGCACAATGTTGGCATAAGCGACAATATTGGCCGCACTCGGTGTATTCTTCGAGATTTCACCTAGGTACGCAAAACCACCCACGGCATCGAGCTCAGTGTTCGCCTCTAACTCCTCAGAAACAGTCACTAAATCCATTGGTTGACTGCTATCGGCGAGAGACTGCATTGCAGTAAAAATCAGGCGATGCGCTCGGTGATAAAAATCTTGTGCGATAATGAGCCCAGACACTTTATCCCAAGCGTCATTATCTAGCATCAAACCACCTAACACAGATTGTTCGGCTTCGATCGAATGAGGCGCTGAACGCAGCGCCTCAATCGACTTATCTCTTTGCTTATTTTTTTCGGCCATTGTTGAGGTCTCTGAACACTCCCTAATGGTGGCTACTATATCGTTAATCGCGACGGATTTCGACAGTTCCTGAAACCGTTGTTATTCCAACGCGAGCACTCCCCGCTCCGACTTCAAAGGTTAACTCTGATGAGGTCCCCCAGCGTGACTCTGTAGGCTTATCATTAGTCAGACGGTTAACAATATCTCCTCCGGCATTGGTCGAGATATCAAAACTTGCATCGGGCGTTGACGCGAAGATGAACTCCATATCACCGCTCACTGATGAGGCCTTTAACTCACCGTTATTTGCCAAATTCAGCGAAATATGAATATCACCACTGACGTTCTTTAAGTTAGCCTTTTTAAGCTTCGGCAACTCACCACTGACGTCCCCCGATACGTTCTGCAAATAAAATTCCTCAAGCTGGTCAGCCCGAACTTTAATATCACCACTGACCGCTTGATAATGCGCAACTTTAGCGGCACTATCCTTATCGTTGATATCGCCACTCACGCTTTCTAAACGCACCAAGCCTGCGATTGCACGCGCATCGATATCACCACTTACGGTACTCACCTCGACACCGCCCTTAATATTCTCGACTTTGACATCGCCACTGACTAAGTTAGCCTCTACGCCGGCTTCCAAGTCAAACGCTTCGAAATCCATCGAAACACCCTTTACATCAAGGTGACTGGTTTTCGGCATGTAAATAGTTAATTTCGAGCCATCATCATCGTCAAACCATCCGTTTTGCTCAGGAGTTTTAACTTGCACGTGCAACGTTGAGCCACGGAGTTCAAAAATAAATTGCTCAGTCCGTTTGTCGAGTGTGCCCGTAACATGAACGACGTTGTCATCGCTCGCCATCACCTCAATTGACCCGCGTTCATTATCAACAAATACTTCAGTACCCTTCGGCACGTCCATTTTTTCATCGACACGCTCTTGTGCAACAGCATTCACCGTTGATAGCGCAACAGCACCCATCAATAATGCAGTTAAAAATTTCATAGTAATCTCCTCGTTTACCAAGCTTAAATTTGTTTCAATACTGGTTTTTGTTGATAGCTTTGCTCTAACAACGCCAGTTCTTGTTCGTTAATCCAACGCAATAACTCCAGCTGCTGTGCATTACCAGGACCAGACGCTAACGCTTCTAGTACCGACTGTCTCGCTTTGGCTAGCTGCTGTAGCTGTGTAGTTAATTCCTCATCACTCTGCTCAATGCCGGCCAGTTTGTAACCACTTTGCAGTGCGGAAACCTGTTGCGCTTGGGTGCTGATCATCTGCGCCGCCGCCGCGTAATAAGGTGACTCATTATTGCTGATATCCCCTCCTGGCTGAGCGCCTTGGTAACCAACAAAAACAGCTACCGCCAACAGACTGGCCGCGAGCGCGCCACCGCCTGCGGCCCACCAGGTACGCGAGCCTTCCTCCCGACGCTCAGTTGGTTGCGGCTCCAAGCGCTGTTCAATGCGCTGCCATAAATCATCTCTCGGCTCTATTGCTTCAGGAGTCTCACGGTGCCGCGCAATAAGTGTTTCTAACTGTTGCTCTTTTTCATTGCTCATAACCACTCCTGCATCATTTTTTTAGCGCGAAAAAACTGCGATTTACTCGTACCTTCGGCAATGTGTAACATGTCAGCAATTTGCTGGTGCGAATAGTCCTCTAACGCATGTAGAACAAACACTTGGCGTGTTTGCTCAGGTAAGCGAATTATCAACTTATCGAGCTCACCTAAATCAATATCACTACTGTCTGCCTCGTCCTGCGTATTATATTCAACGGCTCGCTCATTACGTTTGAACCAACGTGACTTTTTACGCATTTCTGTAATGCCCACATTATTAGCAAGACTAAATAGCCACGTAGAGAACTTTGCACGACCATCAAATTTGGGTAGTGAACGCCAAGCTTGAACAAAGATCTCCTGTACCAAATCATCGGCCAGTGAGCGATCCGCGGTTAACCTAAACACCATTCCATAGACTCCACGTACGTGGCGCTCATATAAGCGCTTGAACGCATGCTTATCGCCATTGGCAGCTAACTCAATATCGTTGCTGTCTGACAATGTCCTCTCCCTGAAAAAAACGTTTAAGTAGCTAATTTATAGAGTAAGTCGAGTTAACGCGAGCCTGGGTTTACAAGCAGGTAAAAAAAAAAGCTGCCCTAAGGCAGCTTTTTTCACAACTCAGTCAATAATTACTCAGTTGGAACCACTTTAACAGTGATATTTGCATAAACGTCTGCGTGTAAATGTAATTCGAGTTCGAACTCACCTACTTCACGCAAAGTGCCGTTAGGCATAAGTACTTCGCTCTTCTTCACTTCAACGCCTGCCGCAGTGATTGCGTCAGCGATATCGCGAGTACCGATAGAGCCAAATAGTTTACCTTCGTCACCCGCTTTAGAAGCGATAGTAACAGATTCCAAAGCATTAACTTTCTCAGCGCGTGCTTGAGCCGCAGCTAATTGGTCTGCCAATTTAGCTTCGTAGTCAGCACGACGTTGCTCAAAAAGTTCAACGTTTTCTTTAGTTGCAGGAACCGCTTTACCTTGTGGGAACAAGAAGTTACGCGCGTAACCTGACTTAACAGCAACCTGGTCGCCTAAGCTACCTAGGTTAGCGATCTTATCTAATAAGATGACATTCATTTTCGCTACCTCTAAATCTTGGTATCCGAGCCCGTGCTAACTTACTGATGTGAATCAGTGTATGGAAGCAGAGACAAATAACGAGCACGTTTGATAGCACGTGCTAACTGACGCTGATACTTAGCTGAAGTTCCGGTGATACGGCTTGGAACGATCTTGCCA
>NZ_DEYI01000056.1:0-567 GCF_002364475.1 Idiomarina sp. UBA3162 | reverse complement strand
GAATTTACGGCGACGGAAAAAACGAGCCATTATGGCCTCCTTAAATCATTTCTAGATGCTGAGCGTGAAGAACCAGCTTGGCTAACCCTTGCTTGTCTTCGTGACGATGCAAGAAACCTTCGGTATGTACTTCACTGCCCACCGTCAATTTATCCAACCAATGCGTAAGCCCTTCGCCACTCATGATGACTTGTAAACGAACAAATGATTGTCGGCTCATTCCTGCTTCTGCTTGCATTGAGCGGTGCTCAAGAGAGAATTGGATGTGCTCAATACCTGACGGACTTTTTTCAAGTCGAGCAGGTTTACAAACGTGTCCGGTTAAATGAAGTCGATTCATAGTTGCTAAAGGAGCAAAACCTCAATTAAGCGGCTTCGCTATCACCTTTACGCTCTTCCTTTTTAGTTAAAGGAGATGGTTCAGTGATCGCTTCTTTTTTACGCATAACAAGGTTACGTAAAACAGCGTCGTTGAAACGGAACGCTGTTTCCAGCTCGTCAACAACTTCTGCGTTCGCTTCAATGTTAAGCAACACGTAGTGCGCTTTATGAAGCTTGTTGATTGGG
>NZ_DEYI01000053.1:45912-55256 GCF_002364475.1 Idiomarina sp. UBA3162 | reverse complement strand
GGTAATTATTGACCGCGAACAGCCAACACTATTGGTGGTTGATCATTACGGCATTGACCAGCGTTGGTTTGACGCGTTAACGCAGTGCCCGTCTCATGTCATTGCGCTCGATGATCTGGCTGACCGGAAATTGCCATGTGATTTATTGGTCGACCCCACGGTAGGGCGAAGCATCGATATGTACAAACATTTGCTACTCGCTCAGAGCGAAGCCCTAGTAGGCGCGCCCTATTGTTTGTTGCGCAATGAATTTCTGCAGTGGCGCGAACTGAGTCTTCAACGACGCCAGCGGGTGACCGATATTGAGCGTATTGTCGTCAGTCTTGGCGGCGTCGATGCCACCAATGTCACGACAACGGTACTCACTGAACTTGAGTGCTCTAATTTAGCATCAGGCTGTCAGATTGATATTTTAGTCGGTAGCGCTTATCCGCATCTGCATGGTTTGCAACAACAGGTTAATCAAAGTCGCTTTACTGTGTCTGTTGCTGTCGCGGTAACCAATGTCGCGGAGCGTTTAGCACACGCAGATTTGGCGATAGGCGCCGCGGGTAGTAGTGCATGGGAACGGTGTTGCTTAGGTGTGCCGACATTGATGTGTGTATTAGCCGAAAACCAAGCCGCCATTGCGACCGTACTTGAAAACCGCCAAGCGGCGATTTTAGTGCATTGCCGAGGCAGCGTAGCGGTTGGTCGGTCGCTGCAAAGCGCGTTGGCACACTGCATTGAACAGTCTCACTATTTGGAGTTGTTATCACAGAATGCGGCTAATTTAGTCGATGGTCGCGGTACGGTCCGGGTCATTGAGGCAATTAAGGGGTTATTATGACGCAAGCACTGCAAGTGAGTGTACTTTGTTCCGATCCTAATCATCCTATCCAACCACTGTTGCAGGACTGGAAAATCAAGCAACAAGAAGACGGGCATCAGGTTGAGATTGTTGAGCGTGCAAAGCACCTTCGCGGTGGCGATATATTGTTACTGATTTCCTGTGTGGAAAAAATTACCACAGATGTGCGTTCTGGCTATCAGCGAAGTTTGGTCATACATGCCAGTGATTTACCTAAAGGACGTGGCTGGAGCCCCCACATTTGGGGTCTACTAGAAGGCAAAGACCAACTGACTGTTACCTTGCTCGATGCAGCCGAAGGTATCGACGAGGGGGCCATCTATAAACAACTGCAACTCCCCGTGACTAAAGATGCACTGTGGGATGAAATCAATGCAGCGTTGTTCAGTATGGAATTAGTGCTGATGGATTGGGCGGTGGCCCATGTTTTAGCAACACAACCGCAACCGCAGGCAGAACAGCAGGCGACCTATTACCCCAAACGTACGCCTTCAGACAGTCAGTTAGATGCCGATAAAAGCATAGCAGCGCAGTGGGACCTGATTCGGGTGTGCGATCCCAACCGCTATCCAGCGTGGTTCTCCTTGCATGGGCACCAGTATAAAGTGATCGTGGAGAAGATGGATGACGAATAGCATTGAGATTGATGGGCGTCGCATTGGCGATGATGCGCCGCCTTATATTATTGCTGAAATGTCAGCAAACCATAATGGTGATATTAAACAAGCCTTCAAAATTATTGAAGCGGCAAAAGCGGCTGGCGCCGACGCGCTTAAAATTCAGACCTACCGCCCTGATACCATTACGTTAGATTCGTCCAAACCTGACTTTTGTATCAATGAGGGCTTATGGGAAGGGCGTACACTGTATGAACTCTATGAGTGGGCGCATACCCCTTGGGAATGGCATGAAGCCTTGTTTGCTCATGCAAAGCAGGTTGGCATTACGCTGTTTAGTTCGCCTTTTGATCCGACTGCAGTTGATTTGTTGGAGTCACTTGGCGCACCCGCCTATAAGATTGCCTCGTTTGAAGCAGTCGATATTCCGCTTATTGAGTACGTCGCTAAAACGGGTAAGCCGATGATTATTTCGACCGGCATGGCAGATGCCGAAGAAATTCAAGATGCGATAGATGCTGCTCGTCGGGCGGGTTGTAAAGAATTAGCGGTGTTGCACTGTGTAAGTGGCTATCCCGCGCCTGCCGCCGATTATAATTTATCGACGCTAGTTGATATGAAGCAACGCTTTGGCCAGTTGACAGGATTATCCGACCATACATTAGATAATACCACCGCGATTTGTAGTGTTGCTTTAGGCGCCGCATTAATTGAAAAACACTTCACGCTCGACCGCGAGGGGGGTGGGCCTGATGATAGTTTCTCATTAGAACCGAATGAACTCGCCGCTTTGTGTCGCGATAGTAAAACAGCATGGGAGGCACTCGGAAAGGTTGATTACGGGCGCAAATCCAGTGAGCAAGATAATTTGAAATTTCGTCGCTCGTTATATTTCGTTAAAGACCTTGCGGCAGGTGAATTGATTACTGCGGAACATGTACGAAGTGTACGCCCTGGCTATGGACTCGCACCTAAACACATTAAAGAGGTCATTGGTAAGCGTGCAACGCGAGACCTTGAGGCGAATACTAAGGTTACCCGTGGTGACTTTAGCTAATGCTCTAGCGATGAGTCAGAGGCCAATGAGAGACACAAAAAAACCGGCTCAATAAGCCGGTTTTTTGAACACTGCGACGTGTCAATTAAAGCGCTTGGATCTTAGCGTTCAAACGGCTCTTATGACGTGCCGCTTTGTTCTTGCTGATCAAGCCTTTAGTTGCGTAACGGTCCAATAATGGGGTTACTGTGGTTAAAGCTGAGGTTGCAGCTTCTTTATCTTTGCTTTCAATGGCTGCGTTTACACGTTTAAGGTAAGTACGCATCATTGAACGGCGGCTTGCATTATGGCGGCGATTTTTCTCGGCTTGAATCGCACGCTTTTTAGCAGACTTAATGTTAGCCAAGGTGAACTCCTAAAATTCGTTAACAGAACGCTTCTTTATAAAGGTCGTGGATTATGCCTAATCTGGCGGAAATGTCAACACTTAATGTCGTAGATTGTGTATTTTGAGTGACTTGCCAAACATGATTTTTTATTCGATATTGTTAACAGCTTGCAACATTTAAGGATGAGTTATGTCTGAACCGCTCCGAGTAGAGAAGATTCGTGAGTTTGGACTCTATATAGGACAAGAGGATCCTCAGTTAAATGGATTAATGAAGGCGCTCGCCGTGTGGTTAGATGTGCCTATGGCGTTCGTCAGTATCGTCGACAACGAAACCCAGTTTTTTAAGGCAAAGACCGGCTTTGATGGGGAAGAAATTGATCCCGAACCTTCGTTTTGTAATTACGTGGTGAGCAACGAAGAGCAATTGCTAATCAACGATGCGCTTAAGAATAAGCAATTTAAAGATAATCCCTATGTCACTGACGCACCGAACATCCGATTTTACGCAGGGGTACCACTTAAGCTCGACGATGTGACGGTCGGGACGGTATGCGTGCTCGATACACAGCCGCATAACTTTTCTGATGAAGAACTCGAGAGCCTGTCGCATGTCAGCGAGCACGTTAGTCAATACTTAACCTTATCGTTAAAGCACCAACAGTTGGTGCAAGAACGCTCATTTATCGATGATACGCCTGCTGCGCTGATTAAATGGCGTTATAATATGGCATTGGACCTGCAGTATGTCTCGGCCAACATGTCGACGTTGTTCAATATTCCCAGTGATCAACTCCGTGATGGCTCAAAGAGCTTTGAAGATTTCCTCGATGATAAAGGCCGCAAGGAACTCAACTTTTTACTCAGTAACCACCTCGCTGGGGTCGCCACGAGTGAAGCCCAGTTTCGTCTAATACCTGTCAAAGGACCCGAGCGCTGGGTCAAACTGTTGTCAAAAAGCTTTTATGATCCCGAGGGACGGCTTGAAAATATCCACGCCATGCTGATTGATAATACCGCTAACCGCTACTTTGAACGGCGCTTGAATGAGGCGAACCAGCAAATGCGTTTGGTATTGGAGGCGTCAGGGTTGGGTACCTGGGATTGGAACGTACCTACCGATACCAATAAAGTGAATCAACGCTGGTGTGAGTTACTCGGGATCGAGTACGCTAATTTCGACCCATCGTTGTATTTTTGGGAGAGTCTCGTTCACCCTGCCGATTTAAAGCGAGTTGAGCGCGAGTTACAAGCCCATATGGTGGGCGACACACCTGCTTTCTCGACCATTTATCGTATGCGTCATGCGCAAGGTTATTGGGTTTGGATAGAAACCTATGGACGCGTGGTCGAGCGCGATTCGGCAGGCAAAGCACTGCGCTTAACGGGGACGCACCGCGATATTACTGAAAAGAAAGAGGCCGAGCTGCTCGATAATAAGCAGCGACAACTATTAAGCTTTATTAACAAAGCACAGGCGCTCTACTTAAATGACAAAGATCTCTCTAAAGCCTGCCAAGACATTTTACCCGAGCTGATTGAGATTGCCGACAGCCAGTTTGCCTTTATCGGTGAGATGCAAAAGCGCAATGGTAAAGATGTGTTGTATATCCATGCGATATCGGAACTCTCGTGGAACGAACAAAGCTCAGAGCTGTATAAAGCGTATCTGCGCGGCGAACTATTCTTCGAGAGTTTGAACAATTTATTTGGCCGCACCATTACCTCCAACGAAGTCGTACTGACCAACGAACCCAGCCAACACGCTGCTTCCAAAGGCACACCGAGTGGCCATCCCCGTATTATGCGATTCTTGGGTTTACCGATTCGTTTACAAGGTAATGTGGTTGGCATGATAGGTCTCGCTAACAAGCTCAATGATTATGAGCAAAGTGACGCGACTTTTTTACAGCCCTTGTTAGACGCGCTAGGGGCACTGTTTTATGCGGTTCAATTGGACAAAGCACGTATCGATGCTGAGCGGCGTCTAAAAAATATGGCGATGACAGATGCGCTCACTGGGGTGCCTAATCGTCGTGCATTTATAGAGCGTTGCCAATTTTTAAATGACGAGGGTGGCGCACGCAGTGTTGCGATTCTTGATATCGACCACTTTAAACGCGTCAATGACACCTTTGGTCATGCTGCCGGCGATGCGGTGATTAAACATTTAGCAGAGTCGCTAGCGCGCAGTATTCGCTCCGACGACATGGTCGCGCGTTTAGGGGGCGAGGAGTTCGCACTGATTCTTAATAGCGAATCAAAAGATAAAGCGCATCAACGCTTAGAGGCGTTGCGGCAAGAGATCGAACAATCTCAGGTCACTTTTGATGGTGAGCAAATAGGTTACACCATCAGTATCGGGGCACTGTTTATCGCTGATGACGAATCCGCAAGCAGTGATCTCGAACAGGCGGTACTGGATCATGCTGACAAAGCACTGTATGAGGCCAAAAAATCCGGCCGTAATCGCGTTGTATGGGGCGTCTAACGAGCGCTACGTTAAGCATGCATAGCGAATAACGAACGCTTGGTATACACTGACGTTTTTCAATCCGCAGCCGTGTACAGGAGAGCTCGTGTCCAAAGCGTTGTTACGTTCCGGTTTTATTGTCAGTGCGATGACCCTGATCTCGCGCGTGCTTGGACTTGTGCGTGATGTTGTCATTGCTAATTTAATGGGTGCCGGTGCCGCCGCGGATGTGTTCTTTTTTGCGAATAAAATTCCCAACTTTTTACGTCGGCTGTTTGCCGAAGGTGCCTTTGCTCAAGCGTTCGTCCCCGTGCTTACCGAATACAAACAAGGCCAACCATTGGAGCAGCAACGGCTTCTGATAGCCCGCGTATCGGGCACGCTCGGCACCATCGTAACGATTGTCACCTTAGTGGGTATGCTTGCTTCTCCGGTCGTGGCGGCACTTTTTGGCACCGGCTGGTTTCTAGACTGGTGGAACGACGGACCGCAAGGCGAAAAATTTGTACTGGCAAGTGACTTATTACGTATTACTTTTCCCTATTTATGGTTTATCACCTTCACCGCAATGGCGGGCGCAATTCTCAATACGCTGGGTAAGTTTGCGGTAGCTGCATTTACGCCTGTTTTCTTGAATATTGCGATTATTGCTGCCGCGATTTGGCTAGCGCCTAACCTTGAGCAACCTGAGTTTGGTTTGGCGTGGGGCGTGTTTTTTGGTGGCTTGATTCAGTTTTTGTTTCAACTACCTTTTTTAAAACGCGCGGGTTTGCTCACGCGCCCACGTTGGGGTTGGCATGACAGCGGTGTCACGCGGATTCGTAAGTTAATGTTACCGGCGATATTTGGTGTTTCCGTCAGTCAAATTAACCTGTTACTCGATACGCTGATCGCCAGCTTTTTAATGACCGGCTCAATTAGTTGGCTTTATTACTCCGATCGCTTGCTTGAGTTTCCGCTCGGACTATTCGGCATTGCCATTGCCACGGTCATTTTGCCGGCGCTGTCGTCACGGCACGTTGATAAGTCGAGCGAAAACTTCGCCGCTACGCTCGACTGGGGGTTGCGCATGGTGTTATTACTGGGTCTCCCGGCAATGGCTGGACTGTTCTTTTTAGCCGAGCCCATGTTGATGGTGCTGTTCATGCACGGAGCCTTTACCCCAGCCGATGCCGAGATGGCGTCGTATAGTTTAATGGCGTACTCAGCGGGATTGTTGAGCTTTATGTTAGTTAAGGTGCTGGCGACTGGTTTCTACTCGCGACAAGACACCAAGCGGCCAGTCAAGTTTGGCATTATTGCGATGGTCGCGAATATGGTGCTCAACGTGGCATTCGCAATTCCCTATAGTTATGTCGGGCTTGCTATGGCGACCGCGGCATCCGCTGCGCTCAATGCGATCATGCTGGGTGCGACCTTACACCGCGAACGGGTGTTGATTATTCAACCTGGCACCTGGGCATTTGTCGTGCGTGTGGTCGTCGCTGTAGTGGCAATGGTCGCCGTTGTTTTATGGATGACCCCGTCGGTACAACAGTGGCGTGAAATGTCGCTTGTTGCACGACCGTGGCAATTAGCACAAATTATTGGTGTTGGCGCAGGTGCCTATTTGTTGGTGTTGCTAGGCAGTGGATTAAGACCACGTCATTTGCGCGCGCAAGAATACTGATTCTGAACGCAGCATCGGTTATAATCTCACCCGAATTATTTTTATACATTTAATTAGTGGTACTTTGTTCGGCTATGGAACTCATTCGCGGCATACACAATTTGCGCTCAGAACATCATGGATGCGTGCTCACTATCGGCAACTTTGATGGCGTTCACCTCGGCCATCAGGCGGTACTGGCGCAAGTTAAAGCAAAAGCCAGTGCGCTTGGCGTGCCCGCGGCCGTAATGACCTTTGAGCCGCAGCCACAAGAAATCTTCCAGCCCGAAAAAGCACCTGCGCGCTTGACCAACTGGCGTGAAAAATATCTCGCTTTGCGAGATGAAGCGATCGATCGTCATGTGGTGATTGAGTTTAATCGTAAATTTGCCAGTCAGCCGCCTATCGAATTTATTGAAAATGTATTAGTCGAAAAGTTGGGTGTGAAGTTTTTAGTGGTGGGCGACGATTTTCGCTTTGGCTACAAGCGTGAAGGGGACTTTGCGCTATTGCAACGCGAGGGTAAACGGCTTGGTTTTGAAGTCGTCGATACGCGCAGCTACCGTCAGCAGCAACAGCGAGTCAGCAGTACTGCGATCCGAGCGGCACTTGCCGAGGGCGACTTTGAGCGCGCCGAGAGTATGTTGGGACGTCCGTATCAAATGATGGGCAAAGTCGTGCACGGCCGTAAAAATGGCCGTACCATTGGCTTCCCCACGGCTAATATCCCATTAAAGCGGCTAAAAAGCCCACTGCACGGCGTATTCGCGGTTAAAATCAATGTAGGTCGCGCCGAAAGCACCTACCACGGTGTCGCCAACTTAGGCACGCGGCCTACGCTAAACGGCGATGAAGTCCAATTAGAAGTGCATTTATTTGATTTTTCAGGCAACCTGTACGGTCAGCACGCAACCGTGACACCGGTTGCCAAATTAAGATCCGAGCAGCGCTTTGCTTCGCTCGAACATTTAAAACAGCAAATAGAGAAAGATGCCGCTCGTGCCCGAGCACTTTTAAGTTGAACGGCCACGATAGTCAGTAAATATGCGGAAAATGGAAACAGTGACCCATGAGTGATTATAAGCACACATTAAACTTGCCTGAAACGGCGTTCCCAATGCGCGGAAACCTCGCTAAACGCGAGCCGGGCATGCTCAAACAATGGTATCAAGACGATCTCTATGGCGAGATTCGTAAAGCCAAACAGGGCAAGCCGAGTTTTATTTTGCACGATGGACCTCCGTACGCAAACGGTCAGATCCACATTGGTCATGCGGTCAATAAAATCCTTAAAGACATTATCATTAAGTCGAAAACCTTAAGCGACTTTGATGCGCCTTACACCCCAGGTTGGGACTGTCACGGCTTGCCTATCGAACTGCAAGTCGAGAAAAAGCACGGTAAGCCGGGTCAAAAGCTCGACCTGGCAGAATTTCGTAAACACTGTCGTGACTACGCGCAGACGCAAATCGACCAGCAGCGCGAAGACTTTAAACGGTTGGGTGTATTGGGTGACTGGGATAATCCTTATTTAACGATGAACTTCAAGCAAGAAGCGGATAGTGTGCGCGCGCTGGCTAAAATCATCGATAAAGGTCATTTGCATCAAGGGTTTAAGCCTGTGCATTGGTGTACAGACTGTGGTTCAGCACTCGCCGAAGCAGAAGTCGAGTACAAAGATAAAGAATCACCCGCTATCGATGTGCGCATGCCGCTCACGGATAGCGACAAAGCACTGGCGGCGTTCACCACGCCAGAAGGGCATCAAGGTCAAGGTAAACTGAGCATGGTGATCTGGACCACCACGCCGTGGACCATGCCGGCTAACCGTGCGGTAACGCTTGCCGAAGGACTTGAATACGCGTTAGTGCAAATCGAAGCCACTGACGACCAACAGGCTGAGCGTGTCATTCTTGCGAGTGACTTGGTAAATGATTGTATGGACCGTTGGGGCATCAATCACTATCACAAGCTGGGTTTCTGTAAAGGGAAAGCGCTTGAGCTGTTGCAGCTCGACCACCCATTATTTGATATCAAAGTGCCGGTGATCATGGGCGACCATGTTACCACCGAAAGTGGTACAGGGTGTGTGCATACCGCACCGGGCCACGGTGTAGATGACTTCTTGGTGGGTCAAAAATATGATCTAGAAGTCTATAACCCAGTGGGCGACAACGGTGTATATAAAGAAGATACGCCGCGCTTTGCGGGCCAGCACGTATTTAAAGCGAATGAGCCTATCATCGATGCCTTACGTGATGCAGGTAACTTGATGCACGCTGAGCGTTATAAGCACTCGTATCCGCATTGCTGGCGTCATAAAACGCCGATTATCTTCCGTGCTACACCGCAGTGGTTTATCAGCATGGAT
>NZ_DEYI01000053.1:45165-45597 GCF_002364475.1 Idiomarina sp. UBA3162 | reverse complement strand
CCGCAGTGGTTTATCAGCATGGATCAGAAAGGCTTACGTAGCCAAGCGCTTGAGCAAATCAAGCAAGTGCGTTGGGTGCCCGAGTGGGGTCAAAGCCGCATCGAGTCGATGGTTGAAGGTCGTCCAGACTGGTGTATCTCGCGCCAACGTACCTGGGGTAACCCGATTGCGATTTTCGTCAACCGCGAAACCGAAGAGCTGCATCCCAACACCCTTGAACTGATGGAACAAGTCGCTCAGCTTATCGAGAAAGACGGTGTTCAGGCATGGTTCGATCTTGATCCGGCGACCTTACTGGGTGATGAAGCGGACAAATATCGTAAAGTGACCGACACCTTGGATGTCTGGTTCGATTCGGGCGTAACTCACCATTGTGTATTACGTGAATTCCCGGGATTAAGCTGGCCAGCAGATTTATACCTTGAAGGTTCT
>NZ_DEYI01000053.1:22293-44833 GCF_002364475.1 Idiomarina sp. UBA3162 | reverse complement strand
TACCTTGAAGGTTCTGACCAACACCGCGGCTGGTTCCAAAGTTCATTGGTAACGGGTGTCGCGATGTATGAGCAAGCGCCATACCGTCAAGTGCTGACGCACGGCTTTACCGTAGACGCACAAGGTCGCAAGATGTCGAAGTCAATCGGTAACGTAGTTGCGCCGCAGGACGTAATGAATAAACTCGGCGGCGATATCCTACGTTTGTGGGTCGCTTCGGCGGATTACTCAGGTGAGATGACGGTATCAGATGAGATCCTCAAACGTTCAGCGGATGCCTATCGCCGTATTCGTAACACCTCACGTTTCTTGTTAGCGAACTTGAGCGGTTACGATCCTAAGCAGCACCAAGTGCCGATGGACGAGATGGTCGAGTTGGACCGTTGGATTGTTGGCCGTGCAGCTGACTTACAGAAGCAACTGGTGGATGCCTACGACAACTATCAGTTCTTGTCGGTGGTGCAAAAATTGATGCACTTCTGCTCGATTGAACTGGGTAGTTTCTATCTGGATATCATTAAAGACCGCCAGTATACCGCTAAAGCGGATAGCTTGGCGCGCCGTTCGTGTCAGACCGCACTGCATCATATTGCCGAAGCACTAGTACGTTGGATGGCGCCGATTTGTAGCTTTACCGCGCAAGAAATCTGGGACCTGTTGCCGGGTGAACGCGAGCAATATGTATTTACTCAAGCATGGTATGAAGGCTTTGAACAGTTTGCTGGCGTCAGCAGCGAGGAAAATACCTTCTGGATTGAGCTACTGAATGTGCGTGATGCGGTCAACCAAGCGCTTGAGCAAGCGCGTCGTGATGACGTCATTGGTGGCTCGTTGCAAGCAGAAGTGACCTTATACGCCGATACGGCACTGGCTGAAAAACTGAAACGCCTAGGTGCTGAGTTACGCTTTGCGTTATTAACCTCAGAGGCGTCTGTTGCAGATCTCGCTGATGCGCCAGAGAGCGCGGTCAAAGCCGAGCAATTACCGCTCGCCGTCGCTGTGGTTGCAAGTGCCCACAAAAAATGTGAGCGTTGCTGGCATCACCGTGAAGAGGTAGGTCAAATCAACGAGCATCCAGACTTGTGTCAACGTTGCGTGAGCAACATTGATGGTGCTGGAGAGGAGCGTCACTTTGCCTAATGCTCAAGCGATGAAACCGAATAAACGCGCATCGGGTCTACAGTATTTGTGGATCACCTTGGCTATTTTTATCCTCGACCAACTCACCAAATGGTGGGTTGCGAGTGATTTTGAACTTTACGAAAGCCGTATCATTATTGACGGCTTGTTTAACCTGACCTATGTACACAATTACGGTGCTGCGTTTAGCTTTTTAAGCGACGGCGGTGGCTGGCAACGTTGGTTCTTTACCTTAATTGCAGTAGCCGTCAGTATCGTGTTGCTCATCTGGCTGCGTCGCAATGATGTGAGTTTCTGGCGTCAGAACTTGTCATTCTCGTTGATCTTGGCGGGTGCCGTTGGCAATGTGACAGACCGATTCTTGTTCGGTTATGTGATCGACTTCTTAGATGTGCATTATCAAGGCTGGCATTGGCCCGCATTCAACGTGGCGGACTGTGCGATTACCATTGGTGCAGTGCTCATGTTGTTAGAAGCGTTTATCGATAACCGTCGAGATCCCGAAGATACGAAAGGTAAGGAGTAGTCGTGGGACGTTTACCGATTGAAGATGGCCGTGAAGTGGTCATGCATTTTACCATTAAACTGAGCGATGGTTCGGTGGCCGACAGTACACGAATGTCGGGAAAGCCAGCGAAGTTTCGTATGGGGGATGGTAGCCTAACCGAAAATTTCGAAGCTTGTTTAATTGGATTGCGGCCAGGCAGTGAGCGCGAGTTTACACTGGCACCACAAGACGCTTTTGGTGAACCGAACCCCGACAACTACTATTATGTTGATTCGGCTAAGTTTAGCGATGAGACCAAGCCTGAAGTGGGCGCAATTCTCACGTTCACCCAGCCTGATGGTACCGAGCTACCAGGGATTGTGCGGAAAATCGAGGGTCCTACGGTGACTATCGATTTTAACCACCCTCTGGCTGGTCAAACGGTGATTTTCGAAGTTGAAATTATTAGCGTGGAGCCGTAACCGGCACACGGAGGAATTATGCAAATTTTACTCGCCAACCCACGTGGCTTTTGCGCAGGCGTGGATCGCGCGATTACCATCGTCGAGCGAGCATTGGAGATATTTGAGCCACCCATTTATGTGCGCCACGAGGTGGTGCATAACAAATATGTGGTGAATAAATTGCGTGATGCGGGTGCGGTCTTTGTCGAAGAACTCGATGAAGTGCCCGACGATGCAATTGTTATTTTCAGTGCGCACGGCGTCTCACAAGCGGTTCGTCAGAATGCCAAAGATCGCGGTTTAAAAGTCTTTGATGCAACCTGTCCACTGGTGACTAAAGTGCATATGGAAGTGACACGTGCCAGTCGTAAAGGGCACGAGTGCGTGCTCATTGGTCACGCCGGACACCCCGAAGTTGAAGGCACGATGGGGCAGTATGCCAATCCGCAGGGCGGCATTTATTTAGTCGAATCTCCTGAGGATGTCGCAACGCTCGAAGTAAAAGATGCGGATAATTTGCACTACATGAGTCAAACCACGTTATCTGTCGATGATACGGCGGATGTGATTGATGCCTTACGGGTGCGTTTCCCTAACATTAACGGGCCTCGTAAAGACGACATCTGCTATGCCACACAGAACCGACAAGATGCGGTGCGTCAATTAGCAGAAGAAGCGCAATTAATGTTGGTGGTCGGTGCCAAGAATAGCTCGAACTCAAATCGGTTACGTGAACTGTCCGAGAAGATGGGCACACCTGCTTACTTGATTGATGATGCCAGTGGCATCCAGCGCGATTGGCTTAACGATATCGACCGTGTGGCGGTGACCGCAGGCGCTTCGGCGCCGGAAGTATTAGTGCGCGAGGTTATCGAGCAGTTACGCAGCTGGGGTGGTGAAACTGTGACTGAGCGAGAAGGGCGCGAGGAAAACATCATCTTTAGTATTCCGCCAGATCTTCGTTAGTCAACGCTACGTAAACTGGGATAACCCCCTCTAAATTAGCATGGGCAAGCCAGAACGTGGCTTGCCGTGCCGAGTACCATTCTTGTGTCACTGTTATTGCCTCATTAGTGGGCTGCCAGTGTCGAACCTCTCCGTTTCCGATTGCCATCAATAACTCGTTTTGTGCCGCTTGCAGTTGTTCTAACGCGTGTTGCCGCGCCTGTAATCGGCGGACTTCGGTCTGCGTAAGCTGCACCATACTTAAGCCGCTCGCCAGCGATATGCTCACCACGACCGTCATTATCATCGCCTCGATAAGTGCTGAACCTTTGAGCTTTAGCAAGCTCATAAGCGCGTTGCTGCAGTTGCTGGTATTGTTGCCATTGCCAGGCGAAACGTTGCGTTAATAGATTCAGGTGTTCGGTGGCAAAGAGCATGATCAATGCATGTATGCCAATCAAGGACAGAAGGGGCGTAATAAAGCTGCTCATCAAACACGCTCCGATTGACGGGTGCAGGACTGAATAAGGGAAGGCGCATCGTGTGTGCCGACGTGGCGAGGGTGATCTGGTAACCCGGTGCGAGTGCCCGAATGCTAAACTGGGTCAGGCTGAGTGTTTGCGCTGTGGTTAGACTTTGCCAGCCGCGCTGGGCACAATCAAAAGCATCACCATGGTATTGCAATGCCCCAGCGCGTAAGCGATAACCAACCTGATCGCCTGTGTGTATCGTCAGTAGGTAACAGCTATGTTGCGAGCTCGAAGTCAATTGCCTGACCTGTTCACTGCGTAACAGATCACGTCCAATTTGTAGCGCTAGACCTTGCAAAGCAAGCTGCGCCTGAGGTTGCTGCAAGGCTTGATTGATTGACGTGGTTTGCCACAGTATGACCTGTACTGACGAACCCGCTAATAGGACCATTAGGGCACAAGCCGCAAGTAGCTCAATCAGTGCAAACCCCCAAGGGCGTGTTGTTACACACATGAAGTTATACCCATTATCTCGACATCGCCAGCGCTACAGTACCTTATCCGTCCGATAGCACTGACAATCCAGCGTAGTTCGAACTTACCCTTATGCATACTTAAGTGGCCGGCACGAGCATACCCTTGTGGCGCATAAAAAGTCAGCGGACGGCTGTGATCATTAAAGTTACTGGTAAACTGCCAACCGTCGGTTTTGAGCGCGTGCTTAATGGCAGTAAGCGGAATCTCGATATGGCGTTGCTGCGCTTGCGCACGCGCTTGATACGCTTGCAGCAAACTTAAGCCGCGCAGTCCAAGCGCTCGCGCTTCGAGTTGTGCGGTTGAGTGC
This sequence comes from Idiomarina sp. UBA3162, assembly GCF_002364475.1. Classification (NCBI taxonomy): domain Bacteria; kingdom Pseudomonadati; phylum Pseudomonadota; class Gammaproteobacteria; order Alteromonadales; family Idiomarinaceae; genus Idiomarina; species Idiomarina sp. UBA3162. The sequence goes on along the minus strand of NZ_DEYI01000053.1, from coordinate 40,483 downwards.
TGCATGGCAGGGACACCTGCACTCAGCAATAGCAGACTCAACAGTGAACAGACAGACCACTCCAGTAAACTACTTGGCATTAATCATTCTCCAAACTAACCCTCAGAAAAGCTAAACCTCCGCTCGATAAACGCCTAGCGGAGACGTCCGATAGGTACGTAGGTGATAACTGTATTTTGTTGGCACAGAATTTGTATCAGTTAGTCAGAGAATCATTTTTTTGACGCGCAGGAAAAGAAGTATGGCAAGTGGTGCTGCAAGACTGAACAATTTAAAAGGGCTGGCGCAAGCTAACTCGCACATAATTAAAGGGTTCGGTACCCCGCTGGCGGTGATGGCGATACTCGCGATGGTGGTGCTTCCCATTCCACCTATCTTGTTGGATATCCTCTTTTCGTTCTCAATTACTCTTTCATTGGTGGTGATGCTGGTTGCGGTCTACACCCAACGTCCACTCGATTTTGCCGCATTCCCTACGGTATTGCTGATAGCGACCGTATTGCGCCTATCATTGAACGTAGCATCAACCCGTATCGTGTTACTCAACGGTCACGAGGGGCCCGGCGCTGCAGGTAGTGTCATTGAAGCCTTTGGTAGCGTAGTTATTGGCGGCAACTATACCGTCGGTCTGGTGGTCTTCGCTATCTTGGTGATCATCAACTTTATCGTAATCACCAAAGGTGCCGGCCGTATTTCTGAAGTCACTGCCCGCTTTACCCTTGACGCTATGCCGGGTAAACAGATGGCCATCGATGCGGATTTGAATGCCGGACTTATTAATCAAGAGGAAGCGAAAGCGCGACGCAGCGACGTAACTCGCGAGGCTGACTTCTACGGCTCGATGGATGGTGCCAGTAAATTTGTTAAAGGCGATGCCATTGCCGGTATCTTAATCCTTTTAATTAACGTTGTAGGCGGCTTCTTAATCGGCATGATCCAGCATGACTTGTCGTTTGGTCAGGCGATTGAAGTCTATACGCTACTTACCATTGGTGACGGCTTAGTAGCACAAATTCCAGCGCTGTTGTTATCTGTCGCAACCGCCATCATCATTACCCGTGAAAATGATACCAAGGACATGGGTGAAGCGGTTGTATTTCAGCTGATTAACAACCCGAAAGTGCTAGTCATTTCAAGTGCAGTATTGTTTGCCATGGGCGTTATTCCCGGCATGCCGCACTTTGCTTTCTTATCGATGTCTGCCGTGCTCGCAGGTGCTGCATATTACAAAATGCGTCATGCAGAAACCCAAGAGACCGAGCAAGTTGAACAAAAACAACAAGAACAACAGCAACAGTTAGCTCAAAAAGAGCTCAGTTGGGACGATGTGCGTCATGTAGATACCCTTGGCTTGGAAGTGGGCTACCGCTTGATTCCGCTGGTTGATAGAAGCCAAGGTGGCGAACTGCTATCGCGCATTAAAGGAGTGCGCAAGAAGCAATCACAAGAGTTCGGATTTTTAGTACCGGCTGTGCATATCCGCGATAATCTTGATTTGGGTCCTAATAGCTATCGCATCACGCTCATGGGGGTGACCATGGGTGAGGCGGATATTCGTCATGACTGCGAGTTAGCGATTAATCCCGGCCAAGTGTTTGGTGAGTTAGAAGGTGAGAAGACCACCGATCCAGCGTTTGGTCTCGAAGCGATTTGGATTAAACCAGAACAACGTGAAAACGCCCAAACCATGGGCTATACCGTGGTTGATGCAGCAACGGTTGTTGCTACACATTTGAGCCAAATCGTCACAAACCACGCCTCGCAATTATTAGGGCATGAAGAAGCGCAAGAGCTACTGGATCGTTTGGGTCGTAGCCACCCTAAATTGGTCGAGGGCTTGGTACCCGATTTATTGTCTCTCGGCAACTTTGTCAAAGTTTTACAAAACCTGCTCGACGAGGGTATCGCTATCCGTGACATGCGGACTATTGCACAGACGCTTGTCGAATATGCTGGACGCACACAAGACACCGATGTATTAACCGCGGCGGTCCGCATCTCGTTACGTCGACTCATCGTTCAAGACATCTCCGAAGGGCAACAAGAACTGCCTGTCATTACTTTGGCGCCAGAGTTGGAACAGATGTTGCATCAGTCATTGCAAGCCGCAGGCAATGAAGCCGAACAGCAAGGCGCAGGTATTGAACCTGGCTTGGCAGAACGCCTGCAGCAATCGTTGAAAGAGGTTCATCAACAACAAGAGATGAACGGCGAGCCATCGGTGTTACTGACATCCGGGCTATTGCGCTCAACGATGGCGCGCTTCGCGCGTCACGCAACTGACGGAATGCGGGTGCTGAGTTACCAAGAAATTCCAGATGATAAACAGATTCGAATTGTGAGTTCGATTGGCGGCCAACAACAGCCAGCGGCTCAGTGATAGGGGGATTTACCTGTGAAAATGAAGCGCTTTTTTGCTGAGGATATGCGTCGTGCCTTATTGCAAGTTAAGGAAACGCTCGGACCGGATGCCGTTATCATGTCGAATAAAAAGGTAAACGGTGGCGTTGAGATTGTCGCTGCAATTGATGGTGATGCAGAGCCACAAGCGCCGCAAGCAGCGGCACCAGCAGCCGAGTCGGCATCGCAGAGCGATGAGGCGGAACGGTATGCTGAGCCTGCAAACTCACTGGCCGAAATCTTGGCACGCCAGGCACAACATCCAGCGATGCAGGCAAGCAATGCTGAACCTAAGCCAGCACCCGAACCTCAAACTGAGCCGGTCCAAGCTGGCGCCGAAGCGACCCAGGTACCCAGTGAGCCCGAAGTCGATATCCCTGACTATGTTGGTGGCGGTAGCGCTGCTGAAATCGCAGAACTGCGCGCGCAAATCAAAGGTGTCCAGAACTTACTGCAACATCAGTTGAGCGGTTTGATGAAACAAGAAATTGAGCGCGAAGAACCAATGCGCGCCTTATTGACCCAACGCCTTATGACTATGGGTGTGAGCGAACGAATTGCCGATCAAATCGCCTGCTTCATCCCTGAGGGCGATGACATCGAAGATAGCTGGGAGCAATCATTGCAATTATTGGAAGGTCAGCTTAACACCACCCATGACGATATTTTGACTCGTGGCGGTGCAGTTGCGTTAGTCGGTCCGACGGGTGTCGGTAAAACAACGACGATTGCTAAGTTGGCAGCCCGTTATGCGCAGCGCCACGGCTCTGACTCGGTCGCATTGATTACCACCGATACGTTCCGTATTGGCGCAAGCGAACAACTGAAAGTGTATGGTCGTATTATCGGTTGTCCAGTTAAAGTCGCAAACGATGCTAAAGAGTTAGCTGATGCAATGCTGACATTGCGCGACAAACGCCTGATTTTGATCGATACCGCGGGTATGGGTCAGCGCGATAAACGCTTAAGTGAACAACTCGCGCAATTATTACAGAATAAACGTCTAAGAATTCGTCCATATTTGGTATTATCTTCAACATCACAAACACAGGTGTTGAACGATACGGTTAAGCAGTTCAAAACATTGCCGTTGGCAGGCTGCATTTTTACTAAACTAGACGAGTGTTTAAGTTTAGGTGAAAGTATCAGTGTTGCCATCGAGCAAGGGCTTGCGGTGGGCTACTTAACCCACGGACAGCAAGTACCAGAAGACATTCGCGTGGCGGACGAGCATTACATGGTCACCGAAGCAGAGCGCTTATACGATAAAAGCATTTGTTCGAATGTGTCAGACATGCCAAAATCAAATTGGCAGGCCGTTCAATAAAAGGTCATCGATTAATCAAGCATTAACCAGCAGTAAGAGTTAGAGCGCATGGATCAAGCTAGTGGCTTAAGAAAGATGAAACAAAGTAAAGTCAAAGTCATTGCAGTAACGGGTGGTAAAGGCGGTGTGGGTAAAACCAACATCTCTTTAAACATGGCTATTGCAATGGCAGAGCAAGGCAAACGGGTATTGGTGCTAGACGCTGATTTAGGTCTCGCCAATGTCGATGTCATGCTCGGACTGCGCGTGCAAAAAAATCTTTCTCATGTGCTCAGTGGGCAGGCCGAACTCAAAGACATTCTGATAGAAGGCCCAGCAGGTATTAAGATTGTACCGGCCACTTCAGGCACCCGTTCGATGATTGACCTCGACGAGACGCAACACGCAGAGTTGATTCGCGCTTTTAGCGATCTACAAGGAGACTTTGACGTGTTGGTGATTGATACCGCAGCGGGTATCGGTAATACCGTTGTGCGTTTTGCCCGCGCTGCTCAAGATGTGATGCTGGTAGTTTGTGATGAGCCGACTTCAATTACTGATGCTTACGCGCTGATGAAAGTGCTGAGCAAAGAACAGGATGTGTTCAAGTTTAAAGTTGTTGCCAATATGGTGCGTAACCTAAGAGAAGGCCAGTTGCTGTTTAATAAGTTGACCAAGGTCACTGATCGGTTTTTGGATGTCGCGCTAGAATTAGCCGCCATCATCCCGTTTGACGATAACATTCGTTTGGCGGTACGAAAGCAAAAGCCATTAGTACTTATGCAGCCTCGTTCGCCTGCCTCATTAGCCATCAAAGCCCTTGCGCAACGTGCGCTTGACTGGCCGGTACCTGCGCAAGCAGGCGGGCATTTGGAATTTTTTCTTGAACAATTAATAGGATCGGCCGATAACGGTAAGAAGCAGGATGTTGCCAATGAATAAAGCCGCTGTTTACAGTGCCCATGCTGATAATCGTCAGGCGATTATCGAGCAACATACGGGGCTCGTGAAGCGAATCGCACACCACATGATGGCGCGCCTACCCGCGAGCGTACAAGTCGATGACTTGATCCAATCCGGTATGATTGGCTTATTGGAAGCAGCTAGAAATTTTGATAACAGCAAGGGCGCGAGTTTTGAGACCTTTGCGGGCATTCGTATTCGTGGTGCTATGCTCGACGAAATCCGTCGCGGCGATTGGGCACCGCGGTCGGTGCATCGTAACCATCGACGTGTGTTAGAAGCCATCCGCCAAGTCGAGAACGACACGGGGCGTGATGCAAAGGATACGGAAGTAGCGGAAAAGCTAGAAATGTCGCTCGAGGAATACCACGCTATTCTGCGTGATGTTAACTCGGGACGAATTATTGGCATCGAAGATCTGGGCGTCTCGGAAGATGTCATCGTGCCTGAACAAGTAACAGGCACCAACTATGAGCCGCAAAAAGATGTAGAGAACGATGCGTTTCACCGTGCACTGGTGGACACCATCTCTGGCTTACCTGAACGTGAAGCCTTAGTGCTTTCGTTGTATTATGATGAGGAACTGAACCTAAAAGAAATTGGGGAAGTGCTCAGCGTGAGTGAATCACGTGTTAGTCAAATTCATAGCCAAGCGATGATGCGCTTAAAAACGCGTATGCAAAGCTGGGTAGAGTAATTGTCGTAGTAATCGAGAGCCCAAGTGGAGGGAGCTTTGGATAAAAACATGAAAATTCTTGTTGTTGATGACTTTTCAACAATGAGACGAATCATCAAAAACCTTCTTCGCGACCTTGGATTTACCAACATCCAAGAAGCTGACGATGGCAACACCGCCTTACCGATGCTCCAGCAAGGTGACTTTGACTTTGTTGTCACTGACTGGAACATGCCAGGGATGCAAGGTATCGACTTACTTAAAGAAATTCGTAAAGACGATGACCTCGCGCACTTGCCGGTACTGATGGTGACCGCAGAAGCTAAACGCGAGCAAATTATTCAAGCCGCCCAAGCGGGCGTCAATGGATACATCGTTAAACCTTTCACAGCTGTCACGTTGAAAGAGAAGCTCGATAAAATCTTTGAACGCATCAGTTAATGAGTGCGGTTATGTCAAAATCATCGGCAAATATATCGCTCCAGCAAGCGCAGCAACTGGTTGAATGGCTAGAAGCGGGCGAGCAAGCCAAAGCCGATCAATGGCTTGATGACTTTCGCGAGGAGCGTGATGACAAACTCTTCACGTCGGTGGGGCAACTGACTCGCGATCTCCACGAAGCACTGCAAGATTTCCAACTCGATCCGCGGATTATGCAGTTAACACAGGATGACCTGCCCGACGCACAAAACCGTCTGCAGTACGTTATCGAAAAGACAGAAGACGCTGCTAACCGAACCATGGATGCAGTCGAAGCCTGCTTGCCGATGACTGACGAAATGCATCAGCGCGTCGAACAAGTCATGCCGGCCTGGCAGCGATTGATGAGTAACGATATTCAGTTGCACGAATTCAAAGAAATGTGTCACCAAGTCGATGCGTTAATGCGTGAATGTGGTCAGAATATGCCGCAAATTCATGGCTTAATGACCGAAGTGTTGATGGCGCAAGATTATCAAGATATTACCGGTCAAATCATCCGTCGAGTGATACAGCTCGTAGAAGATGTCGAGAAAAATTTGATCGAGCTTCTCAAGTTGTTTGGTGAAGAACAGAAATCTCAAGCTAAACAAAATGTAAAAGCAGTCGATAAGAGTGCAGCAGAAGGACCTGTGATTAACCCAGAACAACGTGATGATGTCGTCGAGAATCAGGATGACGTAGACGATTTATTATCTAGCTTAGGTTTCTAGGAGAGAGCAGCGCATGAGCTTTGAGATGGACGAAGACATCTTACAGGATTTCTTGATCGAGGCGGCAGAAATCCTCGAGCAGTTATCCGAGCAACTCGTTCAATTAGAAAACGACCCCGAGAACAAAGATCTCCTAAACGCCATCTTTAGAGGTTTCCACACCGTTAAAGGTGGGGCTGGTTTCTTATCGGTTTCCGCGTTAGTTGATACCTGTCACGGTGCGGAAAATGTTTTCGATACCTTACGTAATGGTCAACGTTCTGTTTCGGCTGACTTGATGGATGTGATCCTGCAAGCGTTGGACACCATTAATGCCCAGTTTGCTCAATTACAAGCGCGCGAAGAACCCGAAGCCGCCGATAGCGAGCTACTCGAGACACTGCACAAGCTCTCTCAACCCGAATCGGAAGACGAAATCGCCGACGACACTGATGCCGACGTACGTCGCGCCTCTAGCGCGACAGGCGATGCCTCCGCCGACACCGAAACCGACGACGATACCGATACCGACGACGATACCGATACCGACGTAAGTAGTGCCTCTGGCGCGACAGACGATACCTCCGTCGACGACATTCAAGAAGACGAATTCGAAGCCTTACTTGACGAACTCCATGGCAAAGGGCAAGGGCCCGGTGCCAATAAATCGTCGGGCAATGAGCCGGCAAAAGAGCAAAGCAAAGCCAGCAGTAAAGACGGTGATGACGAAATCACTGATGATGAGTTTGAAGCCTTGCTCGATGAATTGCACGGTTCCGGTAAAGCACCGACCAGTGCAGAGAAAAAACAAGAAGAGCAGAAGTCGGCGAGTAAAAGTGATAGCGACGAAATCACTGATGATGAATTTGAGGCACTGCTAGACGATTTACATGGCAAAGGGCAGGCGCCTAAGGTTGATAAAGCCGCTGCTAAACAGCCAGAGGCTCAAAAACCAGCGCCGAAAAAACCACAAGCTAAACAGCCAGAGGCTAAAAAGCCGGAGCCGAAGAAACAAGAACCTAAGAAGCCAGAAGCAAAACAAGAAGAGTCGAAGAAGCCCGAGGCTAAGAAGGCCGCTGCACCGCCACCACCTCCGGCAGAAACCACGGTGCGAGTGGATACCAAACGACTCGATGAGATCATGAATATGGTCGGTGAGCTGGTCTTGGTGCGCAACCGATTATTGAGCTTAAGCAATAATGACGACCAGAAACACGAAGAGATGAGTAAAGCCATCTCTAACCTCGACGTGGTTACAGGTGACCTGCAAGGCGCAGTGATGAAAACCCGCATGCAGCCTATCAAGAAAGTCTTTGGTCGTTTCCCGCGTGTCGTGCGCGATCTGGCGCGAAGCTTGAAGAAAGAAATTAACCTCGAGATGTACGGTGAAGATACCGATCTCGACAAAAACCTTGTCGAGGCATTGGCGGATCCGTTAGTGCACTTGGTGCGTAACTCTGTCGATCATGGCATCGAAATGCCAGATGACCGTCAAGCCAAAGGTAAACCGCGCGAAGGTACCGTGACCTTATCGGCGTCGCAAGAAGGCGACCACATTATGTTGTCTATTAAGGACGACGGCGCTGGTATGGATGCCGAAAAGCTCAAGCAAATTGCGATTAAACGAGGTGTGCTTGATGAGGATGCGGCGGCTCGCTTATCCAACGAAGATGCCTACAATCTGATTTTTGCGGCGGGTTTCTCTACCAAAGAGCAAGTGTCCGATATCTCGGGTCGTGGCGTGGGCATGGATGTGGTGAAAACCAAAATTAGTCAGCTCAACGGTAGCATAAAAATTGATTCGGAGCTCGGCAAAGGTACTGAGTTACTGATTAAGGTACCGCTAACCCTCGCTATTTTGCCGACCTTGATGGTCGAAGTGAAAGAGCAAACCTTTGCGTTACCGTTGGCAGTGGTCAGTGAGATTATTGACCTTGATATGTCGAAGACCAACACCGTTGATGGTCAGCTGACACTGATCGTGCGTAAACGCGCTATCCCACTGTTCTTCTTAGAACACTGGCTGACCCGTACGCCTGAGCGTAATAAGCGCAACGAAAATGGGCATGTGGTGGTCGTTCAGATCGGCAACCAACAAGTCGGCTTTGTTGTTGATGCGTTAATCGGTCAAGAAGAAGTCGTCATCAAACCATTAGATAAGTTATTGCAAGGTACGCCAGGTATGGCCGGTGCAACAATCACCAGCGATGGTGGTATCGCATTGATTATCGATGTACCGAGCATGCTGAAGTACTACGCAAAACGATAACGGGTAACACTAAAAATGACAGTGAGTGTTTTAGTGGTCGATGACTCGGCGTTTTTCCGACGCCGAGTAACAGAGATTCTTGAAAGTAACAGTCAGATAAAGGTCATTGGCTCGGCGAATGATGGCCGTCAAGCGGTGGAGCAAGCAAAAAGCTTACGCCCCGATGTGATCACCATGGATATTGAGATGCCCGTCATGAATGGCATCGATGCGGTCCGCGAAATTATGCGCGATGCGCCGTGTCCTATTCTAATGTTCAGTTCGCTTACCCACGAAGGCGCAACGGCTACACTGAATGCACTCGAAGCCGGCGCCGCTGACTTCCTGCCGAAAAAGTTTGAAGATGTCGCGCGCAATCGTGAGGAAGCGGTAAAGACGCTACAAGATCGTGTAATAGCCATCGCGGGGAAACCGGCGGTGCGCCGTTCAACACCTTCGCGTCCTTCGGCAGCAGCGCGACCCACCGAATCGACTAGCGAACGACCGTCGTCGCTTAACCGGTTTGCGCGCAAAACCCCGCCACCGACGCGCAGCTCAACGCGAGAGCCAGAAGCACCCACTACGCGTGTTACGACGGAACGTCTTACCATTAACCGTGCGTATCAGGTGTTGGCGATTGGGACATCAACCGGCGGACCTGTCGCATTGCAAAAGATATTGACGCAACTCCCCGCAAACTTTCCCTATCCGATTGTGATGGTACAGCATATGCCGGCGGCTTTTACTAAAGCCTTTTCGCAGCGTTTAGATGGGCTTTGCAAAATTAGCGTACGCGAGGCGGAAGATGGGGATAGTTTACAGCCGGGCGTGGCCTATTTAGCTCCGGGTGGCAAGCAGATGCTTGTTGAAGGCCGTGCGGGAGCGGCGCGTTTGCGTGTGCGCGAAGATAACTCGGGTCGCGTAACCTATAAGCCCAGTGTTGATTTGACCTTTGCCAGTCTATCGAAGGTTTATGGCGGCAAGGTGTTGGGTGTTATTTTGACAGGCATGGGCGCTGACGGCCGTGAGGGCGCGCGCATGCTGAAAGATCAGGGCGCAACAATATGGGCACAGGATGAGGCGAGCTGCGTGGTTTATGGTATGCCTCAAGCCGTCGCTAGTGCCGGTATTTCATCACGTAATGTCAGTCTTAACCAAATGGGCAGTGCGCTACTGACCGAAGTCGGTTACGGAGACTAAACCATGCACGTGTGGACCATCGCAAACCAAAAAGGCGGCGTAGGCAAGACCACCACGACGGTGGCGCTCGCCGGCTTGTTGCAGCAGCGAGGTCAACGGGTGCTATGTATTGATATCGATCCGCATGCGTCATTGACGTTTTATTTCGGTATTGATGCCGAGGGGGTCGAGGCAACAGCCTATGATGTGTTTGCTATGGGCAAAGATGTCGATAAGCAAACCACTTTAAAGGCGATTGTTCCGACCGAGCATGACCATCTTGATGTTATGCCTGCGAGCATGGCGCTGGCTACTTTGGATAGAAAGCTGGGTACCCAAGGCGGTATGGGACTGGTGCTGCAACGCGCTCTAGCGTTGGTAGAACACCGTTATGATTATGTATTAATCGATGTGCCCCCAGTGCTGGGCGTATTAATGGTGAATGCCTTGGCGTGCTGCGAGCGTGTGCTCATTCCGGTGCAAACCGAGCCGCTTGCACTTAAAGGCTTAGAACGTATGATGCGAACGCTCGCCTTGATCCAAAAATCGCGCGGGCACGCACATCAATACACTATTATTCCAACGTTGTATGATAAACGAACGCGCGCATCACTGGAAACCTACAAAAAAGTGGCGCAGCGTTACGGGAAAAGTGTCTGGAACGGCATGATCCCAATTGACACAAAGTTCCGAGACGCCAGCAATGAGCAGTTGCCGCCATCGATGTTTGCGCCGCAATCGCGGGGTGTATTGGCGTATCAAACATTGCTGACATATTTACAGCAACTACATCTATAGGAGGTCACGTGAGTCGCTCGAACTACAGCAGTGAACAAGCAATGACCGAATATTTGGATGCGTTGCTGTTAGAAGAAGAAGCGCCGCCGGTTGATTTTGATGACTCGCCGGTGCGTTCATTGCTCGAACGGGCCACGCCCGCTGTGCAACAGCCCGAGCCGGAACCCGAGCCCGAAGTCGTCTCGGAACCTGAGCCTGTGCCAGAAGCAGAACCAGAACCGGAGCCCGAGCCAGAACCAGAAATAATTGAACCGACTGAGGTTACAGAAACCGAAGTCAGCGCCGATATGGAAGATAACGACGCTGCACCGCCGCCGACCGACGCGATGATGGAATATCAAGAAAATGATTTCCAGGCGCTGTTTTTTAAGGTAGCCGGATTAACCTTAGCGGTACCTTTGAAAAGCTTAGGCGGTATACATACGTTAAGTAAAATCAGCCCGCTAATCGGCAAGCCGCGTTGGTTTAGAGGCATCATGAACGAGCGTGGTGCCAAGCTGCAAGCAGTCGATACAGCCCGTTGGGTGATGCCCGAAAAGCTCACTGACGAGGTAGAAGAACAGATTAGTTATGAATACATGATCACATTGAGTGACAGCAACTGGGGCCTATTGTGCGAAGAGCTGGTCGATAGTGAGCCCTTACAACCGGACGCCATTCAATGGCGTAACGGCCCTAATCAAAAGCGGCCGTGGTTAGCGGGCGTGGTGCGCGATCGAATGTGTGCGTTACTCGATGTGAATGCTTTAATTACACTGCTGGATAAAGGCTTGGGTCATACCCAATCGGGCCCTAAAAATGAATCGGAGTCATAGCATGGCAACTGAAAAACGTAAAACCAAACAACAAGCTGAAGCCGATAGCAACGATGAAGTGCTTCAGTGGGTAACCTTTCAACTGGAGCAAGAGACTTACGGCATCAACGTAATGCAGGTACAAGAAGTACTGCGCTACAGTGAGATTGCGCCTGTCCCTGGTGCACCAGATTACGTGTTAGGTATTATTAATCTGCGCGGTAATGTCGTGACCGTCATTGATACGCGGCTGCGCTTTGGTTTGCCAGAAAACGAAATTACCGACAACACCCGCATCGTGATTATTGAATCGGATAAACAGGTGATTGGTATTTTAGTCGACAGTGTCGCCGAAGTGGTTTATCTGAAGAAATCGGAAATCGATAGTGCACCGAATGTCGGCACCGAAGAAAGCGCACGCTTTATCCAAGGGGTCTCGAACCGTGAGGGCGAGTTGTTGATCCTAGTCGACTTAGATAAAATGCTGACCGACGAAGAATGGGATGAAATTTCGCGGTTAGGATAAAAATAGTTAATGACCTCACTTACAGTTTGGCTGGCATCGGCAGCGCTGATGCTAGCAATTGTTGCCATCATTGTGGCGGTAATGACCAATCGCAAGCACACAGAATTGCTCGAACGCCAGCAGCAGCGCTTATTGATGCTCACCGAGGCGTTGGGCGCTTTAGAAGAGCAACCAAAACCGCGGCGTTCGGCTGCCGATAATGAGGCTGTCAGCAAGCTTCGCGAAGAGATCGCGCAGTGGCAAAGACAGCAGCAACACGCCATAAAACAGCTTGAACAACAACAGCAAACTCAGCAAGAGCAATTTGCCACCACCTTGCAACAGCTCGAGCAACAAGAGCCTGAGATTAAGCTGTATCAACGGGCGGCAAAACTAGTGGAGCAGGGAGCGAGTGTCGATGATTTGATGCAAGCCTGCGATTTACCGCGTGCTGAGGCGGAGCTGATGCTGGCTATGCATAAGCGCAGTTAGTACCAACTATCAGGAAATTTACCGTCTAATAAGTACGAAAATGCAATTAGTTCCGCGATCAGCACATAGAGCTCGCGCGGAATTTCCTCGCCTACATTCAGCCGTGCTAGGGAGTCCGACAGCATCGGATCCTCATGCACCATGACGCCATGGGCTTTAGCCACTTCGATAATTTCTTCGGCGAGCTCATCAAAGCCCTTGGCAATGACCTGCGGCGCATTTAAACCATCGTAAGATAAGCCAATGGCCTGTTTCTGTTTATTATTCTCGCTCATACCGTTACCCGGATAATACCGCTGTGTTGTTGTGCCAAACTTTCGGGCACTTTGCCTTGCTTAATCTGAAAATCCACGGCGGCGACATCTAAACCCGCAAGCCGTTGCTCGAGTTCCGGGAGTTGGCGTTGCAAGTGCCGTTGTGCCGCCTCCGACTCGGTAAAAAACTGCACACGAGTGCCCGCGGTTTGATAACGTCCTTTGACTAACATGGGACCCCATTGCTTAAGCTCAAAGCGTAGATTAAATAACCACACTGAACGTTCATTTTTTTCATCGCGATGCCCACCTGACTCGCGTTTGATCAGCAGTTCGGTGCCGGTTTGGCTGCTCGGATTTTGCGACGGCAGCATCAGATAAAATTCGGGCTGTTGCGCCGGACTGTCTTGCAAGCGCATTTGACTGCTTTGAGCACTATTCATTGTCTGCGCCAAATTGCTCAATAAACGCTGCAACTGTGCCGCTGGCTGCTGGAGTAGTTGCGCATTAAGGCGTTCGCGTACTTCTGCTGTCATGGGCGGGCGTGGCAGCAAAGCTCTATCATCGCCCGGCCGTGCCTCACTGGGGCCTCGCATAATCTGATCCAGTATGGCTTGGCTGAGTGCTTTAGCTGCCTGTGGCTGCGCGCTTTGTTGAGCCTGCATACGGATACCCAACAAAGCGATAATCAGTTTACCGACTACACCTAACTGGTGACTGGGTTGACTACTGACCGGCTTGGCAGCAAACCAATCATTGACATAATTAGCGAGTTGTTGGGGTTGCATCATTTGCTCGCCCTTCGGGAGTTGCGCGAGTGTTTGCGTCAGTAGCTGTTTTACCTCGGGTTGCTGTTGCGGCGTCATGTCCGTCACTTGGCGTAGAAACTGACTTAATTGTGCAGGTGTTAGCGTTTGTGTTTGCTTCACTAATCGACCATCCACCGTGGGCGCTGTTGGTGCGGGCGTCGTCGGTACAGTCGGTTTCGGCGCAGGCGCTGTCGGTTGTTGCACTTGACTAGGCACCGGCGTGGTGATGTGTTGAAGCAATGCACGCGCGAGGGGTTGGGGGATTTGCTGTAAGGGAACACTCACTTCAGTCACTGTTTTAGACGGCGTTTGCAGTTGCATCACCAACTGACCCTGGCTCACCTTCATCGCGTTAATCTGAACAGGTAAAGGCGTGAGGGGGGCGGGCGTTGCTGTTGCTTGAGTCTGCGAGACTTTAACCCACTGTGTGAGCACGTGTTGTAACTGCTCACTGACTGCTTGGCGCATGGGTTGTGGTAGCTGAGTCAATGGCACCGTGAGGTTATTAGGTGCGCTTGCGCTCGGGGAGGGCGTCGCTGAACCTTGCTGTTGCGGCGGCATACTGATGCGCGCATCACTACGCATGATCTGTTCAACAATACGACTGATCAAAGCGCTTTGCGCTTTTGGTGAGATCGGCCGTTGAGCCTCGCCTGTAGCACGCAGCAGCACTTGCTCAAGTTGTTGCTTTACCGCGGCTAGGGTTTGTGGCGTGATATTCAACTGACTGTTAACTGGCGCGGTATTAAATTGTTGAGGCTGCTGAGTCGGACTATTCAATTGTGTCGTCAGTGCATTAAATACGCTCTGCATAGCATTTTGCTGCGCTTGTGAAACAGCCGCTTGTGGGGTATTCAACGCGGCAGTCGTTGCCGAGTTTGACGGCGTCGCCAACGACTGCATCATTTGTTGTAATAGCTGTTTAATTTGCATGACGCACTGCCCTTACCCAGATCATGAAAAGCGACCGTTTTACATGGCTTTTTCGGCAAATATTGTGGTAAACTCGAGCCAATTTACACATCATTTGCAGACATTGCCGCAGCCTTGATGAAGCATAAAACGACAGAACCTCTGCCCCGACTTACAGCGCACGAACTTTCCTCAGTTCGCGGCGGGCGTACCTTGTTCGAGCAGGTCTCTTTTGAGGTTCATGCTGGCGAACTCTGGCAAATTACCGGTGCCAATGGAGCCGGTAAGTCGACACTGCTTCGTATGCTTGCCGGGCTCATGCCGAGCCACACCGGCCGTATTGAGTTTAACAACCACTCAATACAGTATGACCGTAGTGCTTATCATCAGCAACTCTTGTTTATTGGTCACAAACCCGCGGTTAAAGCCGAGCTGACCGCGTTGGAGAATGTCTATTGGCAACGTCGTTTAAGCGGCGATCATCGTGCCACACAAGACAGTATGGATGACTGGAGTCTGCTCGAAACTATTGGGCTACTCGGGTTAGAAGATGAAATGACGGGTCGGTTATCGGCAGGGCAACAACGTCGCGTGGCACTCACTCGGTTATGGCACAGTCAAGCACCGTTATGGATCCTCGATGAACCCTTTACCGCGTTGGATGTAAAAGGCATCGCGTTACTTGAGCAACGCTTTAGCGAGCACCTAAGTCAAGGCGGTAGTATCGTCATGACGTCGCATCAAGCGTTATCGCTGGCGAGTTTGAATCCACAGCAGTTGCATTTAGGTGAAGCTTACGCCAATGCCATGGGAGTCGCGTGATGACCGCAATGCAGTTATGGCGTTCAGTACTCAGTAAGGATTTGCGTCTTGCCGCGCGAAGACGCTCAGACGCGATCAACCCACTGATTTTCTTGCTCATGGTGATCACGCTGTTTCCACTCGGCGTCGGACCCGGCCCTGATATTTTAGCCCGTATTGCACCAGGCATTATTTGGGTCGCGGCATTATTAGCCACCTTATTGGGCGTGGATCGTATTTTCAAAGATGACTATGCCGATGGGTCGCTCGAGCAGCTGTGCTTACTACCGCAGCCGCTCGCCTTTACAGTGAGCGCAAAAATGGTTTCGCACTGGTTATTGAGTGGTTTGCCATTAGTGATACTCTCGCCGCTGCTGGCATTGTTGTTGAGCTTACCGACTTCCGCTTATGGTGCGTTAAGCCTGTCATTATTATTAGGCACGCCAGCATTGAGTGCGTTGGCTGCCATCGGCGCTTCGCTGACGTTGCCGCTACAACGGGGCAGTGCCTTAATCAGTTTAATTTTATTGCCATTGTTTATTCCGTTACTGATATTCGCCACGTCGGCGGTAGAGAGTGCAGGAATGGGCATGGCCGTGCACGGACAGTTGGCTATTTTAGCGGCCATTTCCGTATTAACCGTAACATTAGCACCGCTGGCCGTGGCCGCGGGCGTCAGAATGAGTGTGAATTAATATGTGGCGTTGGTTACACCCGTATGCAAAGCCTGAAGCGACGTATCGCTTAGTGGATAAGTTATTGCCATGGTTCGCTGGCCTGACATTGATTAGCCTATTGGTGGGCATGGTGTGGGGCTTGGCGTTTGCGCCGGCCGATTACCAGCAAGGCGATAGCTATCGCATTATCTACATTCACGTTCCCGCGGCTATTTTCTCCATGGGTGCCTATTTTGGCATGGCAATTTGTGGCGCCATTGCGCTAATCTGGCAGATTAAAACGGCGGAGTGGGCATTACCCGCGATTGCGCCTGTGGGCGCGGCCATGACCGCTATTGCATTATTTACTGGCGCCATTTGGGGTAAACCCATGTGGGGTACTTGGTGGGTGTGGGATGCACGGCTCACGTCAGAACTTATTTTATTGTTCTTATACATCGGCGTAATGGCGCTGTATGCCGCATTTGATGACGCGCGTACCGGTGCTAAAGCCGCCTCGATTTTGGCGATTGTGGGGGTGGTCAACCTACCCATCATTCATTATTCGGTAGAGTGGTGGAACACGCTCCATCAAGGCGCCACCATTACTAAATTTGAGCGTCCCTCCATTGCTACGAGCATGTTGTGGCCGCTACTAATCAGCTTGTTAGGCTTTATGCTGTTAACCGCGACCTTAGTACTGATGCGTTACAAAAATCAGTTGCTTAAGCACGAACTCAATCGCCCGTGGGCGCAGGCAGAGCTCGCGCTTGATAGTCGCGAATCAGCTGAGGAGACGCGCTAATGGCATTTGATAGTTTTAGTGAATTTGTTCATATGGGTGGCTACGGGCTCTATGTGTGGTCGTCTTTTTTTCTGACTTTTTTAGTGATTGCAGGTGTTGCCTTAGAAACCAGTGTGCAGCGGCGACGTTTGCAGAAGGAAAGCTTAAAAGTTCAACGTCGTAAACAGCGGCTTGCGCGTCGTACGCAGCAAGCAAGCGCTGAGGAGTAGAAGTATGAACCCGCGTCGTAAAAAACGGTTAACCTGGGTACTTGTTTTAGTCGTTGGCGTTAGTATTGCCATTGGTCTCATGCTGTATGCCATGAGCTACAGCATTAACTTGTTCTACACGCCGAGTGACTTTGAACAAGTTGAGGAAGGCAAACAGCCACCACAAGTAGGTCAACGTATGCGCATTGGCGGTATGGTGGTCGAAGGCTCTGTGGATCGCGATCCAGAGACGCTTGAAGTCAGCTTTAAAGTCACCGATACCGGACCTGAAGTGACTATTTTGTATCAAGGTATTCTGCCCGACTTATTCCGCGAAGGGCAGGGTATTGTCGCACAAGGCGAGCTGATAGCCCCACGTACGCTGAAAGCGAGCGAAGTGCTGGCAAAACACGATGAAGAATACATGCCACCCGAACTCGCCGAAAAAATGAAAGGCATTAAGCATGTCAACCCAAATCAACCAGCTGAGCAAGAGGAGACACCATGATTGCTGAGCTCGGTCATTTAAGTATTGCGATTGCGCTGGCATTCTCAGCGCTGTTGGCGGGTTATGCATTGATTGGTGCACAACGCGGTCATGGGGGCATGATGAGTCTGTCGCGTCCGCTCGCGATAGGGCAGTTTATTTTCACCGCAATTGCCTTCGCGTTGTTGGTCACCGCTTTCGTCCAAAATGACTTTAGTATTGCTTATGTAGCCGCTAACTCGAATACGCAGTTGCCCTGGTTTTATCGTATTACCGCGGTGTGGGGCTCGCACGAAGGCTCTTTCTTACTGTGGATGTTGATGCAAGCGGGCTGGATTGCCGCTGTTGCGCTGTTTTCTCGCTCCATGCCTCTGCCGATGGTGGCACGCGTACTTGGCATCCTGGGTCTGATCAGTATCGGTTTCTATCTGTTTATGATGACAGTATCGAACCCGTTTGATCGCAGCTTGCCGATTATTCCGGTCGATGGCAATGATTTAAACCCATTACTGCAAGATCCCGGCATGATCATTCACCCACCGTTGCTGTATATGGGCTATGTGGGTTTTTCTGTTGCCTTTGCGTTCGCTATTGCTGCGCTGATGTCGGGCAAACTCGATGCGGCATGGGCCCGTTGGTCACGTCCGTGGACATTGGCGGCGTGGATGTTCCTAACCGTCGGCATCGCGCTCGGTAGTTGGTGGGCATATTACGAGCTCGGCTGGGGCGGCTGGTGGTTCTGGGA
>NZ_DEYI01000053.1:0-21973 GCF_002364475.1 Idiomarina sp. UBA3162 | reverse complement strand
GGGCGGCTGGTGGTTCTGGGACCCTGTCGAAAACGCCAGCTTTATGCCGTGGCTCGTGGGGACAGCACTCATTCACTCGTTAGCGGTCACCGAAAAGCGCGGTAGTTTTAAATCTTGGACTGTATTGCTGGCAATCGCAGCCTTTAGTTTAAGTTTGCTCGGTACGTTCTTAGTACGGTCAGGCGTATTGGTGTCAGTGCATGCCTTTGCCTCCGACCCTACTCGTGGTCTGTTTATTCTGGTGTTATTGGCTATCGTCATCGGCGGTTCACTCGCTTTGTATGGTTGGCGTGCCTCACAAATGCAAGGATATAGCCGGTATGAGGCGGCCTCGCGTGAAGTCTTTTTGCTGGCGAATAACGTGTTACTGATGGCTGCCATGATGGTGGTGTTATTAGGCACCTTATTACCGCTGGTCTATAAACAGTTAGGTTTGGGGTCTATTTCTATTGGTGAACCCTTCTTTAATGAGCTGTACAGTTACCTGATCGTGCCATTTGCACTCATGCTCGGTGTTGGCCCTTGGATGCGTTGGCGCAGACAACCGCTCGCGCCGCTGTTAAAGCCACTACTATTATGCCTTGCATTGGCGGCCATTCTTGCCTTCGTGCTGCCTAAAATATGGGCCGATGAAATGCACTTATGGGCTGTTTTAGGGCTATTCTTGGCACTGTGGGTGGCATTGGCAACCATCACCGATGTGTTGCAAAGTGTGCAACAGCGCGGGAGCGATGTCAGCGCCTTGCGTCGGATACCGGCCAGCCAGTGGGGCATGGTGCTCGGTCATATCGGCTTTGCTGTCACCCTCGTAGGTGTAGCACTTGTATCGCACTACGAAACCGAGCGTGATATCTCGATAGAGCCCGGCCAAACCGTCAATGTGGGTCAATACGATCTAACCTTTGAACATCTCACTCATAAAGAGGGGCCTAATTATGATTCAGACCATGGCGTCTTTACAGTCAGTGAAAATGGTGAGTACGTTACAGAGGTGGTCAGCGAAAAACGCTTCTATCGTGTGCAACGGATGAGTATGACCGAAGTCGGCTTAGACTCTGGTTTATTACGCGACCTGTATGTCGCCATGGGTGAGCCGCTCGAGCAGGGTCAAGGCAACCAAACCAAATGGGCGGTGCGTTTTTATACCAAACCCTTTGTCCGTTGGATTTGGCTCGGAGCCTTGATTATGGCTGTTGGTGGCCTAATTGCGATGGCTGACAAGCGTTACCGCAAGCGTAAACAAGGAGTCCAAGCATGAGTAGACAGGAGACTCAAGGTTCAAACAAAAAGTGGATAGTACTGTTCGTTCCATTGGTGCTTTTTGTCGTGTTGGTGGTTTTCCTCCTGAAAGGGCTGGGTAAAGATCCAACACACTTAGAGTCGGTGCTAATCGATAAGCCGGTCCCCGAGTTTACCGCACAGGACCTGTTTGATCCGACCCAGCAACACAGCGAGCAAGTACTTAAAAAAGGACCCTTATTATTCAATGTTTGGGCGACGTGGTGTCCGACTTGTCGTGCTGAACATGAATTTTTAAATGAACTCGCGGCGCAAGGTATTCCGATTGTTGGATTAAACTATAAAGACGATTCGCGTGGCAAAGCCATGGATTGGTTGAATACCCTAGGTGACCCCTACACGGTCAACCTCTATGACCCGGAGGGTAAAGTTGCCTTCGAGTTTGGTGTATATGGAGCACCAGAAACTTATTTCATTGATGCCGAGGGCCGAGTACGTTATCGCCATGTGGGTGATGTGAATCCGCGTAACTGGGAAAACCAGCTCAAAGGCATTTACCAACAAATGGTGAAGGAGGCGAAGCAATAATGCGTACCTTCACTAGCACTGTTATCAGCGCGTTGGCGCTGCTAGCAACCTTGTTTAGTTTGTATGCGGTTGGGCAAGCATCAATTCGTGAACATGCCTTTGAGACGGAAGCGCAGCGCGAGCTTTATCAAACATTGATTCAGGAGTTGCGTTGCCCGAAGTGTCAGAATCAGAACATCGCCGATTCAAACGCGCCGCTTTCGGCAGACATGCGCGACCGCACCTATACCATGGTCATGGAAGGTAAGAGTCGCAAACAAATTATCGACTATATGGTCGCTCGCTACGGCAACTTTGTGCATTATCGACCGCCGTTTAATTGGTACACCAGTGTTTTATGGTGGGGACCGTTGCTGATTATTGT
Source organism: Idiomarina sp. UBA3162 (assembly GCF_002364475.1). NCBI lineage: Bacteria > Pseudomonadati > Pseudomonadota > Gammaproteobacteria > Alteromonadales > Idiomarinaceae > Idiomarina > Idiomarina sp. UBA3162. The sequence goes on along the minus strand of NZ_DEYI01000053.1, from coordinate 19,782 downwards.
CATTGGCGTGGGGGTCGCATGGGCGATGTCTCGTAAGCGCAAGCAGCCACTAGCGCTGTCAGAAGAAGAGCAAGAGCGACTGAAACAGTTAAGGAAGCCAGACCATGATTAAGTTGTATTTGGCGATGGCCGTATTACTGATCATTGCGGTGATCATTGTGTTACTGGCGGGCCTGCGCCAACGGCGGCAAAGTGTCGATCGTGAGAGCGAGAACCGGGACTGGTATGAAGAACGTCTCGCGGAACTTGAGCAGGACAAACAACAGCAACGTATATCGCAAGAAGCCTATAACGAAGCTAAACTGGAACTCGATAAAACTTTCATTAGCGACAGTCGCGATATCGAGGGTGAAGTCAGTTGGAAGCGTGCCAACCCATTTATTCCGATTGCCATTATTTTGGCTGTAGCGGTAGGCTTTTATGCCGTGTTTGGCAGTTGGTCGTTACAGAAACAAGCCGACGATGCGCTTGCGCAACTACCCGAACTGGGTCAGCGTTTGTTGCAGGAGCAACAACAAGCGGATGTCGAATCGATGCAGACCTTTGCCTTGGGCATGCGACAAAAGCTTGCGGCAAAACCCGACGACCCCATGGCATGGTGGTTGTATGCCGGTATCATGTCTGATTTGCGTCAGTTTGATCAGGCTCAGCAAGCATTTGAGAAGTCCCTGGCGCTGGCGCCTAACCGTACCGGCACGTTAATTAGTTATGCACGCTTTTTGATGTCGTCTCCGACAGAAGAACACCTGCGTAAAGCAGCAGGCATGCTTGCACGTGTACTGCAACAGCAACCTACGCACGTGGAGGCATTGTCGCTAACGGGCTTTGTTGCCTATGAGCGAGGCGACTGGCAGCAAGCTATTGCCGCATGGCAACAGCTATTGCCGTTATTAGACAAGGAATCTCAGCGCAGTAATGCAGTGAAACAAGCGATTGCCGACGCCGAGCAAAAAATGCAAGCGGCGGATCGCAGTGTGACAGTAACGGTGTCCTTAGGCGAGGAAATGCGTGCGCAGTTGCCTGAGCAAGGTACACTCTTTATCTATGTCACTGCGACGCAAGGGCCTCCGATGCCGGCTGCCGTTAAACGTATGCCTGTTAATGACTGGCCCGTTACCGTGACGTTGACCGATGCCGATTCGATGTTAGCCGATTACCGTTTAAGTGGGCTTGATCAATGGCAGGTGAAAGCGATGGTATCGCAGGATGATAAAATTGACCGTCAGGCGGGTGATCTCTTTGCCGAATCGGTGACTATAAATGCACAGCGTTCTGCAGAAGTAGCGCTGACTCTTAATCAAAAAGTAACGGAAGTAGCGAATGACTAATTGGCTTAAAACCGCACCTAAATGGGCTTTACTTGCCAGTACGCTGGTATTGGGTGCGTGTTCATCTCAACCGGATGACCCTTATGCAGACCCCCGTGACCCCTTTGAAGATACAAACCGGGCTGTATGGGACTTTAACCGCGAGTTGGACAAAGCGGTGATTAAACCGGCCGCTGAGGTATACGAAAACGTGCCTGAACCGGTGCGTAACTCGCTTTACCGTGCGCTAGAAAACTTGCAAGAGCCTTGGTCATTCGTCAACAACGTGCTGCAAGGTCAGTTTAAGGACGCCGGCGTAACTGCAGGACGCTTCTTTTTCAACAGCACCATTGGGTTGTTGGGTCTACTCGATCCCGCAACAGAAATGGGGCTGACTAAGCGTGAAGAGAGCCTAGGCCAGACACTGGCGGTATGGGGCGTACCCAACGGTCCATTCCTAATGTTACCGGTGTTAGGTCCAACGGTTGTGATTGATCGCGGTACTGACTGGGTCGATGGTAATTACTTCCCCTACACGGAAATCAGCGATGACTGGGATATCCCGCGCTATACCATCAAAGGCTTATCTCTGCGCCTTCGTTTACGTGAGCAAGAACAGGTGTTAGAAAACTCGCTCGACCCGTACACGTTCGTAAAAGAAGCCTATTACCAAAACTGGCGTTACGAAGTTTACGATGGTAACCCCCCTCCAGAAGTTGAGGGTGACGCCGAAGAGATCGACTTTTCGGAAGATCAGTAAGCCGACCCACCGGATATATCGAAAAGCTTGTATTGACGACAGACCTGCCTTGGACGATGCTTAGAGTAATTGTCCGAGGATAGGTGTGCCTGAATGGGTCAAAAACAAGTCTTGCTGATTGAAGATGATCGCGTGTTTCAGTCAGTGGTTGAGCAGTTTCTCATCCAGCAAAATTATGCAGTCCATTGTGTGGAGTACGGTGAGCAGGCCTTATCACTGTGCCAACAAAGTGCGCCTGATATTGTGCTGTGCGACCTTATGTTACCCGATATCAATGGTCTCAAAGTTATTGAGCGGCTGTTAAGCATTGCCCCCCATTTGCCTGTAATTGTCATTTCCGCAAGTGCTGATATGGCGGATATCCGCGAGGCGGTTCGTTTAGGTGCTTGGGATTACCTAGTGAAGCCAATCGATAGCCTCACCACTATTACCCAAGCCATCGAGCATTGTTTACAACGCCATCGTTTAGAAGAAACCTATGTCAGTGATATATGGGAGCTCGATAGTCACATCAACCAGCTTTATAAAGATGCCCAAATTGTTGAACGCTTGGCGAGTAATTTACTGCCACAACAAGCGCTCGAAGTGGGTGGCTATCATATTGAGAACCAGGTGGCCGATAGCGCAGAGTCAAATATTTGGATTGATTACCGACCGCTAACCGCCGGGCGAATTTTGGTGGTCATGGCGACGGCACATAGCCAAACCGAGCAAAACTTAATCCCCTTGCTGGTGTTGAAGACCTTAATCGACCCACTGATCCGGCAGCACTTAGCGGGCAGTGATGATACTGTGCTCGATCCGCGCGACCTTGTGCAACATATCAATTTTGAATTGTGCCACTCGCGGGTACGCACGGCATTTGATGGGGTATTTGCTATCTTAGATACCCAACAACATACATTTCGTTGGACGCAAGTCGGCGATCGCATTCGTATGCAGCCACAAGCGAAGCCTGATCTGGCCTTGGGTATTTGGCGTCATGCCAGTTTTCACAGTTATATCCACTCCGACGTCAAGCGCGTGCATTGTCAACTACCCGATGCGATCCTCAGTATTGAACGTCAGGCGTTCTCGTCGTCCTCATCGTCATCGTCTAACTGATCTGCGCGTTGTGCTTCAAACTGACGCACAGCCTTGTCAATGTAAGGCAACGACATATTGAGCGTGATAGGCTGGGTAAATAACGGGTAGCCAATACCCGCGGCGAGCAGACCGACGGCCTTCCACCACCCAGGTAGATCCACGATTGCAAAAAAGATGATGCAAATGGGGACCAATTTAGCGAGGTTACAAATCATACGACGCGGCACCGGCATCGCTTGTTGCGCCATTGATAAAATGAGCGCTCTTTCTGTAAACGGATATGATTTAAGCTGTGGAACCTGTCGTGAGGTTAAATAAAATCCCATGGCACCTTACCTAAGCCGTTGTTATTAACAAATTGGATTTGCATTATAACAGCTCGGCAGGGTATAAACGTGCCCCTATGAAAAAATGTTCGAAAAAGGAAGAATTCATGAGCACCAAGCGGGTTAAAAAAGTTGTCATCCCAGTCGCCGGCTTAGGCACGCGGATGCTACCAGCCACTAAGGCGATTCCAAAGGAAATGTTGCCTTTAGTTGATCGGCCATTAATCCAATACATCGTCGAAGAGTGTGCGGCAGCGGGTTTAACCGATGTGATCTTAGTGACTCACTCCAGTAAGAATTCCATCGAGAACCATTTTGATACCAGCTTTGAGCTCGAGACCACGCTTGAACGCCGTGTAAAACGTCAACTACTTGAAGAAGTACAAGCCATTTGCCCTAAAGGCACGACCATCATGCACGTACGCCAGGGTGAGGCAAAAGGCTTGGGCCACGCAGTCCTGTGCGCGCGTCCGCTGGTGGGAGATGAGCCCTTTGCTGTGGTATTGCCAGACGTATTGGTTGATTCTGCAAGCTGTGACCTCCGCCAAGACAACATGGCAGAAATGGTGCGTAACTTCAAAGAATCAGGTGCTGCGCAAGTGATGGTGGAAAAAGTCCCCCATGAGCAGGTCAGTAATTACGGTATCGCCGATATTAACGGTGTCGATCTGGCCGAAGGTGAACAAGCACCGATAAAGCAATTGGTCGAGAAGCCAGAAGTCGATAAAGCGCCTTCAGATTTGGCGGTTGTTGGCCGTTACGTATTCCCTGAAAGTTTATGGGATTTATTAGCAAAAACGCCAGTCGGTGCGGGCAATGAGATCCAGCTGACCGATGCTATGGCGATGTTGCTTGAGCAATCACCTGTGAACGCTTATTACATGAAAGGTAAGAGCCACGATTGCGGCAATAAATTGGGCTATGCTCAAGCATTTATCGAGCACGCCCTGCGTCATCCAGCTTTAGCGGATGATATGAAAAAGTACATCAAGCAGCTACCAGCCTAAGCCTTAACCACGCTGCTCGGGGCCAGCGCTAGCCTGCGCTGGCTTCCATATCATCCTCTTGGCGCTTTGGGGCATGACGCAATACCAAATCTGCCAGTAAGCGTGAACACGGCCCTGTTTTATCCCCCTTGGGTAATACTAAGTACAGCGACCCTTTGCGACAGGTGCTCCCTTTAAGCTCTAGTTTACGCAATGAACCCTTTTGCATGGCCCGTTTAGCGATGTAAGGGGGGAGCCAACAAAAACCTAATCCTGAGCGTACTAAGCGAAGGGCTTCATCAAAATGACTTACCGTCCAGCGCTGCTCTGCTTTTAACCAACCCCCTTCTTCAGCCGGCTGCGTTGCAGTATCGCGAATAACGATTTGCAAGTGCTGAGCGAGTTCATCTTGAGAAATCGGGGAGTCTTGCTGTGCAAGTGGGTGAGCAGGGTGACAAACTAAATCCATGTAGTAGTCATGAATGGGCTCACCGAGATAGCCTTTGGGCAACTGATGAGTGATGACTAAGTCTGCGCTCTGGTTACGTATGTGCTCGAGTGTGCCTGTCAAAACAGTGTCTTCGATGGTGAGTCGGGAACCGCGGCCATGTTCTTGAAAATCTTTTAGCGCTGGGATTAAATCATTGCGATCGAACACCATTTCGAGTGCGAGTTTGATTTCTGGCTCCCAGCCTTGTTCCATGTTGCAAGCCAACTGCTCAAGTTCATACACGGTTTGAGTCAGTTGTCGAGAGCGTCGCAGCATCACGTCACCCACATGCGTTAACTCGGCCTTGCGTCCCTTTATTTCTAAAAGCTGTACGCCTAACACCTGCTGAAGCTTAGAAACCGCATGGTTTAATGAAGACTGACTCTTGTTAAGTTTCTCTGCTGCATGTGCATAGCCACCACAGTCTACAACCGCTTGTAAAATGCGCCATTGTTCCAAAGTGGACTTAGCTCTGTAGTGTGGCATAGGATTAGTGTCTAACCTCTTGTCTGACGATTAAATTGTCGCTTTAACGATTGCACGGATGGGTGCTTGGTATCCCTCAATAGTCTTTTTTGGGTCATTTGGATCAAGAAAATCTTTTAGAGATTCACCGGTCATCCATTCAGTTGATCGCTGTTCGTCAAGTGAGGTGGGGTTATGGTCAACAATTTCAGTTTGTTTAAAACCTAATCGTTCTAGCCAAACACAGAGGGCTTTGGCGCTGGGTAAAAACCAAACATTACGCATTTTAGCATAGCGTTCGCCCGGCATCATTACCGTATGTTCATCACCTTCGACTACGATGGTCTCCAAGATCAACTGACCACCTGGTTTTAATAAATTTTTAAGTTGTTGTAAAAACTCAAGTGGTGAACGGCGATGATACAACACTCCCATGCTAAAAACCGTATCAAAACTTTGAAGTGAGGGCATATGCTCAATTCCGACGGGAAAGAAGTGTGCACGGTCGGCAATTTGGCTTGGCATCATTTGCTTAACTGCTTGAAATTGAGTCATAAATAACTCACCTGGGTCAATCCCCCAAACGTTGGCTGCGCCTGCCTCTAACATTCGCCATAGGTGATAGCCGCTACCACAACCCACGTCTAAAACTTGTTGAGCGTTCAAATTATTTAGGTGAGGTTGGACGCGCTGCCATTTCCAATCTGAGCGCCATTCGGTGTCAATCGATAGTCCAAATAAATCGAAAGGTCCTTTCCGCCATGGTTGGAGCTGCTTTAATAAGCCGTTCATTCGGGCTCTGTCTGAATCACTGGCTTGTTCGGGCAAGCCAACCTGTATGGTGTCACCTAAGACGACATGGTCGGTCGCCAGTTGTGGGAGCTGTTTAAGTACGCGCTGCCACTTTCTAAACTCACCATGAGGCGACTGTAGAAACGCATTCAGTTGCTGAGGTAAGGTGGTTAACCATTGACGGTGAGGGCTGTCGGCAAGCGCACTGAGGTCCTTGGCAAACATCTCCATGAATCATTCTCCTTTAACCGCGAGCATCGCCGCAAAGTTAAAACACTGTAACCAGACCCCCGCATGGGCAAAACCGGCGTGCTTAAAACGAGCAAAGTGCGTATCTAGGGTATCAATCTTCATGACGTTCTCGATAGCCGCGCGCTTTTGACTGATTTCTAGCTCGCTGTAGCCGTTAGCGCGCTTGAAGTCATGATGAAGATCAACGAGAGTTTCGTGAACATGTCGATCGGGGTGTGCTACTTTTTCCGCGATTAACAATACGCCACCAGGGTTTAATCCTGAATAAATTTTCTCAATGATCGCATCTCTGTCTTCTTTTGGTACAAATTGCAGTGTAAAATTTAACACCACGATTGAAGCGTTTTCGATCGGCGTTAGTTGCACGTCTTGGCAATTAAAAGTAACGGGGATATCGCTTTTAAAGCCTTGTAAATGCAGACGCGCACGATCAATCATCGGTTGCGAATTATCAACGGCAATAATGTGATTACCGTGATGTTTCTCACAACCTTTGCGTAACGCCAACGTGGCTGCACCGAGCGAGCAACCCAAGTCATACACATTTGTATCATTTTGACTATAACGTTCAGCTAGTTGTGGTAACGTCTGTATAATCGTAGCGTAGCCGGGCACTGAACGATTAATCATGTCAGGAAAGACTTCGACAACATGCTCATCAAATCGGAAGTCGCCGACGCTGGGTAAAGCTTTAGAGTAAATTGTATCCTGCTGACTCATAGGAAATAACTGTGTAAGCGGTCCAAAATATAAGTGTAGTTTAACGTTAATTCGCCTTCAGGCACAGATTAAACGGTAATAAAAGCTGAACTATAAAGATGAATCCCAATCGGACATTAATACTAATTCTAGGTTTTCGCCCTAATGCAAGGAAGCAAGGTTAAAATGAGAACAATAAAACACCTAGCCGGATGTATCGCACTATGTTGGATGTGCGCCGTTTCTGGGGCATTACTCGATACTGATGAATGGTTAGCCGAGCATGACACGATTCGTGTGGGTGTACCGAATAACCTCATGCCGCTGATTGGTATTGAAAATGGCGACGGTGTTGGCTTTGACGCTGATATGCTACGCCTCATTTCACAGCACTTACCTGTCACTCTTGAATGGACCTCCTGTGGCGCTTGGAGCCAATGCTTGGTTGCCTTACAAGAGCGCACCATCGATATTTTGCCGAGTATGTCATATTCAGAAGATCGCTCGCGCTATGCCAGCTTTACTCAGCGCTATTGGTCGATGCCGTGGTCAGTACTGTACCTGAATAAAGAAGCGCTCGATTCGCGCGGCAGTGTCAGCGTCGGTAATCTTCGCGGTCAACGGTTAGGCATTATTGAGGACTACAGTGTCGTGTCGTTACTGCGCAACCAACGCGGCACCGAGGTTATTGAATACCCGGTAATCGATAACGCCATTAATGCGCTTAAAGAAAATCAAATTAATGTCTATGTCGATAGCCTGCCCATATTAGTTTATGAGCTACAAAACCGACCTATCGCAAATGCCCAACTCGAGGTGCTCGATGATGCACCAGGGCAAGATTTATTCTTTGGTGTACGCAGTGATTGGCAGCCATTAGTCGTGACCCTCAACAAGGGCATCGACAACATCACTCAGAGCCAACAAAACCAGTTACGCAACAAGTGGTACGGCTACGAGTTGCAAACCGGTTGGAGCGATGAAGAACTGATTCAAATCGCATTGAAAGTCGGCTCAGGTGTTATCTTAGTGTTTTTATTGATTGCTTTTAGAAACAGCCGTCTACGTCGAGAGGTCAAGCTTCGCAAAGATGCCGAGAAACGCATTCGTTACGTGGCAACGCATGACGAACTGACCGGATTACCTAACCGTAAATTGTTATCTGACCGTTTAGATCAAGCAATTTTGCAAGCAGAGCGCTCAAATAAAGCGTTCGCTGTCATGTTTCTCGATCTCGATGGCTTTAAGCAAATCAACGACCAATTTGGTCACGAGGTGGGTGACGAGTTACTTATCCACGCCTCACAACGCATGCAAAGTCTGTTAAGACGCTCCGATACCGTGTGTCGTTACGGCGGGGACGAATTCGTCATACTTTTACCCACCACACCGACTACCAGCGCTGCCCTCGCGGTGGCGCGTAAATTGGTGGTACATATTGCGCGGCCGTATCAGATTGGAACGCACATGCTCGAAGTCAGTACCAGTATCGGTGTGAGCTTATTTCCTCAGCACGGTAGCGATGAAAACGCTTTATTGCGTGCCGCCGATAAAGCCATGTACGCGGCAAAAGATGCGGGCAAGAACGATGTCAGGTTAGCCGCACCTTAACTCGGATGACATTAGCGCCCATTTCGCTATAATATGCGCTTTAAATCATTCAGCAGAATAAAAGGTGTGAAAGGCGCATGCGAACGCATTACTGTGGGCAGGTAACTGCCGAACTAGCCGAACAAGAAGTGACTTTATGTGGTTGGGTCAACAAACGTCGCGATTTAGGTGGTTTGATCTTTATCGATCTGCGTGACCGCGAAGGCTTGGTTCAAGTGGTTTTTGACCCCGACGAAAACGCCTTGTTTGAGCAGGCAAACCGTCTGCGCCAAGAGTTCTGCGTACAAATCCGTGGTAAAGTAAACCGTCGTCCAGACAGCCAAGTCAACGCCAACATGAAAACCGGCGAAGTTGAGATCTTAGCCAAAGATCTGACTATCTTGAGCCGCTCCGAACCGCTACCTATCGACTTTAACTCGCAAGTGAGTGAAGAAGCACGTTTACGTTATCGCTACCTTGATTTGCGCCGTCCGCAAATGAACGAAAACCTTCAGTTCCGTGCCAAGGTGGCAAGTGCCGTGCGCCGTTTTCTCGACGACAACGGTTTCTTAGATATTGAAACACCGATGTTGACCCGTGCTACGCCTGAAGGCGCGCGTGACTATTTGGTACCGAGCCGTACGCACAAAGGGCGTTTCTTTGCATTACCGCAGAGCCCACAGTTATTTAAACAATTGCTGATGATGTCGGGCTTTGACCGCTACTATCAAATCGTGAAGTGTTTCCGTGATGAAGACTTGCGTGCTGACCGTCAGCCTGAATTCACTCAGATTGATATCGAAACCTCGTTTATGAGTGCAGAGCAGGTGATGGAAGTCACCGAAACCATGACACGTCAATTGTTCCAACAGTTGCTTGATATCGATTTAGGCAAGTTCCCGACCATGACCTGGCATGAAGCCATGCGTCGTTTTGGTTCAGACAAACCCGATTTACGTAACCCATTGGAACTCGTCGATGTCGCTGACTTGTTAAAAGACGTCGAGTTTAAAGTATTCTCGGGTCCTGCAAACGATGAAAAAGGGCGTGTTGCCGTGATTCGCTTGCCGGGTCAGGCAGACAACGTATCGCGTAAGATGATCGACGAATACACGCAATTTGTCGGTATTTACGGCGCTAAAGGCTTGGCGTGGATTAAAGTGAACGACTTAAGCCAAGGCCGTGAGGGCTTGCAGTCACCGATCCTTAAATTCTTGCCAGATGAAGCGCTTAACGCGATTCTTGAGCGCACTGAGGCAGAGACCGGCGATATCCTGTTCTTTGGTTCAGACAAAGCCAACGTGGTTGCCGAAGCGATGGGCGCGTTACGCCTTAAGTTAGGTGAAACCTTTGAGCTGGTGAGCGACGAATGGCGTCCGTTGTGGGTGGTTGATTTCCCAATGTTCGAAGAAGACGACGAAGGCCGTTTAGCCGCGATGCACCATCCGTTTACCGCGCCGGTTAACGTCACCCCAGACGAGCTTAAAGCGAATCCAGCACAGGCGCTTTCAAACGCGTACGATATGGTACTTAATGGCGTTGAAGTGGGTGGTGGTTCAGTTCGTATTCACGATAACGCCATGCAACAAGCTGCGTTCGAAGTACTCGGCATTGGTGCAGAAGAAGCCAAAGAAAAATTCGGTTTCTTACTCGAAGCGTTAAAATACGGTACGCCACCACACGCCGGTTTAGCCTTTGGTTTGGACCGCTTGGTCATGTTGATGGTCGGTGCAAGCTCAATCCGTGACGTCATCGCGTTCCCGAAAACCACCACCGCTGCGTGCGTGTTGACCGATGCACCCGGGTTGGCGAACCCCGATGCATTGCAAGAGCTGGGCGTTAAGAGTACGGTGGAAGACAAAGACGAATAGCAACAAATGGAGTGAGACATGGCAGGTCATTCCAAATGGGCCAACATAAAACATCGTAAAGCCGCGCAAGATGCAAAGCGCGGCAAAATCTTTACCAAATTGATTCGAGAAATCACCGTGTCGGCGCGTCAGGGCGGCGGTGATCCCGAGACGAATCCGCGCTTACGGGCGGCGATTGATAAAGCGCTTTCTAATAACATGAAGCGCGATACCATCGATACCGCAGTCAAGCGTGGCTCTGGCGAACTTGAAGGTGAAAACGTTGAAGAGTTGACCTACGAAGGCTACGGCCCCAGTGGTGTCGCCATCTTACTCGAGTGCATGACCGATAACCGTAATCGCACGGTATCTGAAGTGCGCCACGCCTTTAATAAGTTCAACGGCAACTTAGGCACCGACGGCTCGGTGGCGTACTTGTTTAATAAACGCGGCGTCATCAGTTATGGTAGCGAAACCAGTGAAGAAATCATTCTCGAACCAGCGATTGAAGCGGGTGCTGATGATGTGTTGAATCACGGTGACGGTCACATTGATGTGTTCACTAGCCCAGAGGTGTTTGGCGCCGTTAAAGACGCGTTAGATGCCACCGGTGCTGAAGCAACCAACGCCGAAGTGACTATGGTGCCGGACACTAAAGTCGACTTAGATGAAGACGGCGCGCGCACCTTCCTCAAACTACTCGACGCACTTGAGGATTTAGATGATGTGCAAAACGCCTACCACAATGCGGATATTTCGGACGACGTATTGGCAAAGCTGGATGAGTAACTACCGATGAGCGTGATCCTCGGTATCGATCCAGGCTCACGCTTAACGGGCTTTGGTGTAATTCAGCAACAAGGGCGCCATTTATCGTATATAGCCAGCGGCTGCATCCGTGCCACAGGCACGACTGCTCAGCCGCTGAGTCTCGCCGAGAAACTCAAACGCATTCATAACAGCGTGGTCGAGCTCATCACACAATACCAACCTGATGAATTCGCGATTGAGCAAGTATTCATGGCACGCAACCCAGATTCTGCGTTAAAGTTAGGGCAAGCGCGCGGGGCTGCTATCGTGGCCGCGGCATGTGCCGATTTACCGGTGGCTGAGTATAGCGCTCGGCAAATAAAGCAGGCCGTCGTAGGTAACGGCGGCGCCGATAAAACACAAGTACAGCACATGGTTATGGCATTACTCAATTTGAGTAAATCACCTCAAGCGGACGCCGCGGATGCATTAGCGGTCGCCCTTTGCCATGCGCACAGCGCGCAAAGTTTAATTAAAATGTCGGGTGCAGCACGTAAAATCGTGCGCGGGCGTTTACGCCGCTAGTACGGGCATTCATTAGAATAATCAAGAGGACATCCTGTGATCGGACAAATTCATGGCACATTAGTCAGCAAGCAACCCCCCGAAGTGTTAGTCGATGTGCAAGGGGTCGGCTATGAAATTCAATTGCCGATGACCTGCTTTTATCAGCTGCCTGCCACTGGAGAGCCCGTCACCTTAGTGACTCATTTTGTCGTACGCGAGGATGCGCAATTATTATATGGCTTTAACTCGCTCGCTGAGCGCAGTTTGTTTAGACTATTGATTAAAACTCAGGGTGTGGGACCTAAGCTGGCGCTCGCCATATTATCAGGCATGAGTGCCGATGAGTTTGTCTGGGCGGTGAACCAAAATGATGTCAGCCGCTTGGTCAAACTACCTGGCGTGGGTAAGAAAACCGCCGAGCGCCTGGTCATTGAAATGCGCGATCGCCTGAAAGATTGGCAAGGCTCGAGCACGCCAGCGACCGATGCTGCGCCGCTTGATAATGTCAGCGGTGATGCGTTGGTGCACCCAGCCGATGCGCGCAACGATGCGTTAAGTGCATTATTGGCGCTCGGTTATAAACCGGTACAAGCCGAAAAAGCATTAAAAGCGGTATATCAGCAAGGCGAAAGTAGCGAAACGCTTATTCGCAGTGCGCTAAAACAATTGTCTTAATAGGCCGAACAGCCTTTGGAATAGGTTATGATTGAAGCAGATCACATCCCCAGTCACCGCATTATCGAAGCCGATGTACAAGGCGATGATGAAGCCATTGACCGTGCCATTCGTCCTAAAAAGCTCGCCGACTATACCGGTCAGAAGCACGTCGTCGAACAGATGGAAATCTTTATTGAGGCGGCGCGCAAGCGTGAGGAAGCGCTCGACCACTTATTGATTTTTGGACCGCCTGGTTTGGGTAAAACGACCTTAGCCAATATTGTTGCGAACGAGCTGGATGTGAACATCAAAACCACTTCGGGACCGGTGCTCGAAAAGGCCGGTGATCTCGCGGCATTGCTGACGAATCTCGATGCCCATGATGTGCTGTTTATCGATGAAATACATCGATTGAGTCCCGTGGTTGAAGAAATCCTCTATCCCGCGATGGAAGACTACCAACTCGATATTATGATAGGTGAGGGACCCGCCGCGCGTTCTATAAAACTCGACTTACCGCCGTTTACGCTGATTGGCGCGACGACGCGGGCAGGCGCACTGACATCGCCACTGCGCGACCGCTTTGGCATTGTGCAGCGCTTGGAGTTTTACCAAGTCGAAGAATTGACCGAGATCATAAAGCGCTCGGCGCATTATATGAACGTGAATATGGACGTCGGTGGGGCACAAGAAATCGCGCGTCGTTCGCGGGGTACGCCACGGATTGCTAACCGATTGTTACGCCGAGTACGCGACTACGCCGAAGTAAAAGCCGATGGTAAAGTGAATCAAGATATTGCCAGTGCCGCACTGACTATGGTGGATGTCGACCAAGCCGGCTTTGATTACATGGATAGAAAGCTACTGCTCGCGATTATGGAGAAGTTTTTAGGCGGTCCTGTGGGTTTAGACAACCTAGCCGCAGCTATCGGAGAAGAAAAGGACACCATCGAGGATGTGCTCGAGCCTTATTTGATTCAACAAGGCTTTTTACAACGCACGCCCCGTGGTCGTATTGCAACGCCACGCGCTTATCGCCACTTTGGGTTAAATCCCAACGCAGAAGAGTAAAAAAGGCATTGAAAGGGTAAAAATTGAGTAAAAAAAAGCCCGAACCAAATGGAACGGGCAAACAGAACAACAAGAAGGAAGTTAAAAATCCAGGGAACCTACTTTAAGTAATCAAAAAAAGTAAGTAACAATCTAAGAAGAAGTGACAACCAATCTCCTCATCTCGATTTAGGAGCTATTATACGCCCGAATGAGGCGTCATCAAGCTAGAAAAATTACATCTTCAGATTAGAAAAACTAATATGAAGAAATTGTATATTGTTCGAAAATAGCGCAACAAAAAAGCAACAAAACAAAAAATTGTATACAAAACAGTGTGTTGAAATTTGATTGTTTCAAATTTGTCATAAATAAAAGTCTGTTGATAATTTAATCAGTGTGACTTTTTCAATCTTTTACAAAGTATTGGGGCGAAAGGGTCATTTCTCAAGGAATTTTTATGCAAGAGACGGTCTTTAGCTGGCCCATACGGGTCTATTACGAGGATACCGATGCAGGTGGTATCGTTTATTATGCGAATTATCTCAAGTTTATTGAGCGGGCTAGGACAGAATGGTTAAGGTCTTTAGGGATTGAACAGGATAGCTGGTTAGATCACAATAGAGCCTTCGTGGTGCGTCATGTCGATCTCGACTTGCAAGCCGCAGCAAGGTTTAATGCTGAACTGACCGTGACCGTCGTGGTCGAACAGGTCAAGAAAGCATCCTTAGTGTTTACACAGCAAGTGGTGGGCGCCGATGGCACCTTACATTGTCAGGCACGGGTGAAAGCCGCATGTGTCGACAAAGATGCGATGAAAGCGGTCGCAATACCCGATAGTATCTTACAAGCGATAAAAGCAGAGGTTAGTTAGCGTGGAAGCAGAATTGTCCTTTATTGATTTGTTTTTGCAGGCCAGTTTACTGGTTAAATTGGTGATGCTCATGCTATTGGCAATGTCCGTGTGGGGCTGGGTACTCATATTCCAACGTAAAAAGGTCATTGGACAAGCCCACAGCGATGCGCTCAAATTTGAAGATCGGTTTTGGTCTGGCGTCGACCTCGCTCGCTTATATCAAGAAATTTCAGCCCGTGCGAAAAACAGCCGCGGTATGGAGTTACTGTTCCACGCGGGTTTCAAAGAGTTCGCACGGCTCAGTAACCACGAAAACGCTGACCCTCAAACGCGCGTTGAAGGCGCCTTCCGCGCCATGCGTGTCGCGCACGCCCGCGAACTGGAAAAACTCGATTCTAATCTCGGTATTCTCGCAACCATCGGGTCTATCAGCCCGTACATCGGCTTGTTTGGTACTGTATGGGGTATCATGAATGCCTTTATCGCACTGGGTGCCGTTAAACAGGCGACGCTCGCCATGGTCGCGCCGGGTATCGCAGAAGCATTGATTGCAACAGCGATGGGTCTGTTTGCTGCCATCCCAGCAGTTATTGCTTACAACCGTTTTACCAACCGTGTCGAGAAAGTTGATAACCAGTACATGAACTTTATTGATGAGTTCGTTGCAATTTTACAACGCCAAACGTTGTCTAACAGCAAAAATGTAAAAGGTGACGCGCTATGATGGTGATGCCACGTAAGCGCCGTAAACCGGTCGCAGAAATTAACGTGGTGCCGTACATCGACGTTATGTTGGTGTTGCTTATTATCTTTATGGTTACCGCACCACTGATCACGCAAGGGGTTAAGGTCGAGCTACCGAAAGCCACGGCAGAGCCGTTGGCTAAAGATACCAACCCACCGTTGGTCGCCTCGGTTGATGCCGAGGGTAATTACTACCTGAATCAGGGAACCGATCCTGATGTGCCGATTAGTGCCGATGAAGTGGCGACCTTAGTGGCGGCACATTTGCAGGTTGAGCCAGAAACACCGGTGATGGTGAATGGTGATGGGGCGGTTTCGTACAATCAAATTGTGCAATTGATGGTGTTACTGCAGCGCGCAGGCGTACCGTCAGTTGGGCTTATGACAGATTCGGCGGATAATTAGTTGTGGCAAAGTCAGCAGAGAGTTTTAAGTTACCTTTAGTCTACTCGATAGGCATTCACGCGGCGATAGCGGCAGTGTTGTTGGTGAGCTTCGAATTCACTTCACCTGAGCCTACGCCCATGCAAGTGAATTTAGACCAAAGTGAGATGGATCCGCAGCCGGAAGAAATCGTCAACGCGGTGTCGGTGGATAAAGCTGCGGTTGAGCGCCAAGTACAACGCATTAAAGACCAGAAGGCGGCTGAACGTCGTGCTGAACAGCAGCGTATTCAAGAGCTTGAGCGTAAAGCGGCAGAAGCACGTAAAGCACGTGAGCGTGAGCAGCAGCGCCTAGAGCAGATTGCTGAGCAGCAAAAGCAAGAAGAACAGCAAGCGGCCGAGGCACGCAAGCGTGCTCAACAAGCCAAAAAAGAAGCTGAACAACTGGCTGAGCAACGCCGCAAAGAAGAGCAAGCGGCAAAACAAGCCGCAGAGCGTCGCGCGCAAGCCGAACGAGAGGCCGAAGAAGCGGCACGTAAAGCCGAGGAAGAACGCAAACAGCGTGAGGCCGAACGCAAACGTCGCGAAGAAGAAGAGCGTCAGCGTCGGTTAGCGGCAGAACGTGAAGCTCAGTTGCAAAAAGAAATGGAAGAAGAGCGTCAACGCCGCTCGGCCGCACGTCGCCGCCAGGTGTTGAGCGAACTTGAAAAATACCAAGCGCTGATCCAACAGACTATTCAGCGCAACTGGAACGTAGATGATTCGATGTCTGGGAAATCCTGTGAGCTGACGATTAGCTTGGCGCCGAGTGGATTCGTTAAGTCGGTGACCACGGGGGCGGGTGATCCAGCGGTATGTCGCTCGGCCGAGAATGCGGTATTAAAAGCGACCACGCTACCGGTGTCAGAAGATCCCGAAGTCTACCAACAGATGAGTACCATTAAACTAACGGTTAAACCGCAGTTATAAACGTAAGGTGAACCATGAAAAAGCTGTTTTTGAATTTATGTATCTTAGTTATGGCAGTCACGTCGACCGCTCGAGCCGGGGTGTTAGAAATTGTCATCACCGAAGGTATCGACAGTGCGCGTCCGATTGCGGTCGTGCCATTTAAATGGTTAGGTGACGGTGAAGCGCCGGGTAACCTTACAGATGTTATCGCAGCGGATTTAACCCGTAGCGGTAAGTTTAACCCGATCCCACAGTCAGCGATGCCTCAGTATCCGGTGAATGATGAAGAGTTGGACTATTCGGCATGGGCGAAGATGGGTGTCGAAGCGGTGCTGATGGGCACCGTAGAACCATACTCCGTTGACCGTTACATGGTTAAGTTCCAGTTAGTGGATGTGTTACGCGGGCAAATTACCGGCGGCAACGCACAAATGCTAAAAAATGGACAGTTGGTGCAAAGCAACGATCATATTTTAGATGCGCGTAGCTCAGTCATCGATGGCAATCAGTTCCGTCAATATTCGCATCGTATTTCTGATGTCGTATACGAGGCATTGACCGGCGAGCCGGGTGCCTTCATGACTCGCATTGCTTATGTAACCGTTAATCAAGATGACCAGTATCCCTACAAATTGTTGGTCGCGGATTATGACGGTGCAAATGAAAAGGTCTTGCTGCGTAGCCCAGAACCTTTGATGTCTCCTTCATGGTCGCCCGATGGTAATAAATTGGCGTATGTGAGCTTTGAGAACAAAAGACCAGAAATTTTCGTACAAGATATTTACACCACTCGACGTGAGAAGGTGACCTCGTTCCCTGGCATTAACGGCAGCCCAGTGTTCTCTCCAAACGGCGAGAAAATGGCGATGGTATTGTCAAAAGATGGCAATCCTGAGTTGTATGTTATGGATCTTAAGACTAAAAACTTGCAACGCTTAACGCGGAATCGTACGATTGATACTGAGCCAAGTTGGACGCCTGATGGTAAATCGATCGTCTTCACTTCAGAAAGAGGTGGAAGACCGCAATTATATAGCGTAAATTTATCTTCAGGTGAGGTGCGTCGCTTAACTTTTGAAGGTGAGCAAAACTTAGGTGGCACGGTCATGCCTTCGGGCGAATCGATGATTTTAGTTAACCGCACTAACGGTAACTATCACATCGCGCGGCAGGAATTCCCGCGGGGTACGATGCAAGTACTGACTCGCACGGCGTTGGACGAATCACCAAGTGTGGCACCTAATGGCAGTATGGTGATCTACAGCACTACGCATAACAATAAACAAGTGTTAGCGTTAGTGTCGACAGACGGTCGTTTTAAGGCGCGTTTACCGGCTAGTAGCGGCGAAGTGAAGTCACCATCGTGGTCGCCATTTATGTAAGTGCTTGTAAAAGTGCTATAAAAGTAGTGTAAGCTTGTGCAGAATTGCGCGAGTTTTAATCAAAATTAATTTAGTAAACCGAACGGTTTGATCAACTGGATAACGATAAGGATCATTAGGATGCAGCTCAACAAATTATTAAAAGCTCTGGCGATTGCCGTTCCAATGGCAACTTTAGCCGCGTGTAGCTCTAACTCAAGCACTGATTCAGGTATGGGTGCAGGTCAAGAAACGAACCAAACGTCTGAGTCTGGCGATCAGTCAGGTGTACAAGTCGGTTCAGCTGACCGTGCTAAGACCCCTGAAGAAGTTCGCGAAGAACAGATGGAAGCGCTGCGCAAAGAGCACATCATCTACTTTGCATTTGACCGTTCTTCAGTTCAATCTGAGTATGCAGAGTTGCTAGCCGCACACGCTGATTACTTAGTTAAAAACCCTAACGTTACCATCGTTATCGAAGGTCATGCTGACGAACGTGGTACGCCAGAGTACAACATCGCATTGGGCGAGCGTCGTGCTAAAGCGGTTGAAGATTACCTAGTTAACTTAGGTGTACAAGATTCACAAATCTCAACCGTTTCTTATGGCGAAGAGAAGCCATTAGTGAACGCTTCGAACGAACGTGCGTACGCGAAAAACCGTCGCGCGGTATTGGTGTACTAATAGCCACTTCGACGTTTAACTAAATAAAACGGATAGTTCATGAAAAAATCATTATTGGCTATCTGTCTACTGATGCCTGCTGCCGCTATGGCGCAGGCACCAGTGTCCAGCCTAAATCAATCAGCCAGTTCACTTGAGCAACGTCTAGCCACCATCGAGCGTATGCTTGATGCGCGTCAGGGCGCCCAGCTCGAAATGCTTGATACACTATCTTCATTGCAACAAGACGTCGCTGAGCTTCGGGGGATAACCGAAGAGCACGAGTATCGTCTGGAGCAGCTGTTAGAGCGTCAGCGCGAAATCTACCAAGAAATTGACCGTCGCTTTAGTCAGCTTAAGCAACAAGGTGGTGGGTCATCGTACAGCATGGATGACATGCAGACGGTACCGACGTCAAGCAACTCAGGTAGTAGTACCGCGTCAAATAGCAGTAATAGCGGCTACAGCGCCAATATGAGCGAAAACGACGCGTACGATAAAGCTATCGCCTTAGTGCTTGAAGATAAGCGCTACGATGCCGCGATTCCAGCGTTTGAATCGTTCTTGCAGAACTTTCCTAACTCAACCTATGTGCCGAACGCTCATTACTGGTTAGGTCAGTTGTTGTATGCCCAGCAAGAATATCAGAAGGCGCATGACCACTTTAAACAAGTGGTAGACAACTACCCAGACAGCAATAAGCGTGCAGACTGCTTGTTGAAGTTGGGTGTTATCGCTGCAGAGCAAGGCAAAACTGCCGATGCCAAGACGTTTTATCAGCAAGTATTGACCGAATACTCGGACAGTACCGAAGCGAATTTGGCGAAGCAACGCCTGTCAAACCTGTAACATCGGTCCAACAACTGATCGAATAGTAAGCAGTCAGACAAAAAACTGAAATTATCAGTTGCATCACAGCGTTATTTAAGTAAACTATGCCGCCGTTGCCAAGGACAAATGGCAACGGAAGGCAGTACTAAAAAGTGGGTTGTTAGCTCAGTTGGTAGAGCAGTTGACTTTTAATCAATTGGTCGCAGGTTCGAATCCTGCACAACCCACCACTTCTTTTGCCTTCACCCGTACCTTGTGCATTCTGTTGTAGCATGCGCATTCTGCGCAAGAAAAAAATGGGTTGTCCGTAGCTTGCGCTTTCAGCGCAAGGAAAGATATCCGAAAAGTGGGTTGTTAGCTCAGTTG